>NZ_JAMYPB010000035.1:0-69432 GCF_040320135.1 Mesorhizobium sp. M0772
CGCGGCCCACGCCACGCCCTCCCCGCCCGCCCCCCCCCCGACCCGCCGGCGGCGGGTGCGGGGGGGTGAGTCTAAGGGGCGCGGCGCCCCACCCAGGACCCCCACCCCGCTCACTTCGTTCGCGGCCCTCCCCACAAGGGGGAGGATAAAGTGCGCGCTCCCCTACCTCCCCTTTGTGGGGAGGTCGGACCGCAGGTCCGGGTGCGGTACTGGCGCCGACCTCTGCGTTTACGCTCCCCGCCACATCGGTATGATCGACGCAGCCAGCACCAGCGCCAGCACGATGTTGAGCGCGCGCCATTGCCATTCGGTCTTGAGCAGCCGTGCCAGCACCATGCCCGCCACGCACCAGATCGACAGCGAGATGGCTGCGGTGAAGCCGAAGGTCGAGCCGAGCAGCAGCGCGAGTTGTCCCGGACCGTCGGCAAGGGCTGCGAACGAGGCCGCCGCACCCAGTCCCATCGCCCAGCCCTTCGGGTTCATCCATTGAATGCCGGCGCCGCCGAAGAAGCTGTTGGGTTTTGCCATCGCCACATCGAGATCAGGCGGCCCGGCGCGGCCGATCTTGATTGCCAGCCAGATGAGATAGAGCGAGCCGATGATTTTCATCGCCAGTTGCAGCGACGGCATGGCCAGCAGCAGACCGGCGAGCCCGGCGGCGGCAGCAGCGGTCACGGTGGCGAGGCCGGCAGCGCTGCCGATCAATAGGGGAACGGAACGGCGAAAGCCGAACTGCGCACCTGAAGCAGTCGACAGGGTGGTGGCGATTCCCGGCGTGACGGTGGCCACGAAGGCAAACAGGATGAGCGGAAAGATGGGCTGCAACATGAGGCGTCCTCCATCGAAGGCCCTACGGTAGACTTCTGCATACTTCAGTAAATGCAATGTTTGCGATGGTTGGCATTAGTAGGTATAATGCCAACCATGATCCGTAACCTCGACACAGCGCTGATCCGCACCTTCGTCACTGTCGCCGACAAGGCCAGCATGACGGCGGCGGCGAACGCGCTGCATCTGACGCAAGGCGCCGTCAGCCAGCAGATCAAAAGGCTGGAGGAGGCGCTGGGCTGCAGCCTGTTCGAGCGCGACCGGCGTGGCTTGCGGCTGACGCGGCCCGGCGAGCGGCTGTTCGGCAAGGGCAAACGGTTGCTTGGCCTCAATGACGAGATCTGGGCCGAGATGGCGGGCACCGAGGTCGCCGGCCAGGTGCGGCTCGGTGTTCCCTATGACCTTGTCGGCACTTTGCTGGCGCCGGTGCTGAAGGCCTATGCCGAGACCTATCCGCAGGTCGAGATTTCGCTGCTCTGTGCGGCTTCGCCGGACCTTGCCGCTGCCCTTGCGGCCGGCACCATCGATCTTGCCGTCATCGAGGAGCGGGTCGGCCCGTCCGCCGGTGAGTGCCTGGCCATTGACCGGCTGGTCTGGGTCGGGGCCAAGGGCGGCGTCGCCCGCGCCAAGCGGCCGCTGCCGGTGTCGATCGTGGCCGATACATGCGCCTTCCGCCCCGTGGTGCTGTCGGCGCTGAACGAGCACGGGCTGGAATGGCGCACCGTGTTCGAAAACGGCAACATCGACGCGACGACCGCGACGGTGCGCTCCGACCTTGCCGTCACCGCCTGGCTGGCCTCGACCGTGCCGGCCGACCTCGACATCCTGGCTCTCGATGCCGGGCTGCCGCCGCTGCCGAGTTTTTCCATCAATTTGCATTTGCCGAAGTACGGCACGGCGCCGGCAGCGCAGGAGTTCGCGCGTTGTATCCGCCATGGGTTGGCACGGCGGGCTGTGGCGGCTTGACAGAACTTGGATTTCCTCTCCCCCGTCGATCGGGGGAGAGGAAAGGTGCCAAGCCTGTCCCTGTCACTTCCAGTTCTTACGCCGCTCGAGCTCGGCCTCTGACGGCTCTTGCGTGGCGAACGACCCGACCTTGACCTCACCCCCGCGTTCGTAGGTCGCCATGATGACGCCGGTGGTGGTAGCCTGCGACTTGACGAGCTTGAAAGCGGCCGGCATCGCACCACCATCGAACAGCCGCTTGCCCTTGCCCAGCAGCAGCGGGAAGATCATCAGCCGGATTTCGTCGATCAGACCGTTGGCCAGCAAGGTCTGGATCAGCTTGCTCGAACCCTGGATGAGCAGGTCAGGCCCATCTTCCTTCTTGAGGCGGCGCAACGCCGCGACGATATCGTCCCCAAGCCATTGCGTGTTCTCCCAGGTCAGGCTGTCCGGCCGATGCGTGGCCACATATTTGGTCGCAGGGTTGAAGACGTCTCCGATCGGATCTTTCTGGTAAGGCCAGTACGCGGCGAAGATGTCGTAGGTTCTGCGGCCGAGCAGCAGGGCGAAGGGTTTGGAGAACAATTCCTCCATGGCCACCCCCGCCACCTCGTCGAAGTAGTGGAACGTCCAGCCGCCGAATTCGAAGCCGCCAACCGGGTCTTCTTCCGGGCCGCCTGGCGCCTGCATGACGCCGTCGAGGCTGACGAAGGTGGAAGCGATGATCTTTCGCATTGGATTTTCCTTTTCCAGGATCCGCGCCGTCAGGGCCGGATTTCGATCTAAGGACGGACAGGCCGGCGGCCGCCCGACAGACGTTGGCAAAAAAACGCTGCGGCCGACAAGAGTACCTACCGCCGTCGCCCGCCGGCAAGCGCCTGCGACGAAAACCAGACATCGCCGACGATGGCGGTGGCGGTCCGGTCCGGCGCCCTGTCTGATGTCAGCCAGATCGAACGGCTGCGCGCGGCCTTCTGGAGGTCGGGGATTTTGGCCGCCGAACCGGCGACCGAGGCGCCGACGCAGGGGATGAACCACGAGCGCATGAAGGGGTCGCAGGCAAAACCTTGTTTGGTGCGGGTCACCATTACGGCCAGGCCGACGCCCTGGGACGGGCGCCAGGGAAAGATCATGCGGCCGCCCGCTTTCAGCGCCCGCAGCCAGGCAGCCGGCGGTGCGACGACACCGGCATTGACATAGATGATGTCGGACGGCGGCAGATCGCCGGTGACGGCATCGCCGTGGATGACGCTTACATTGCCGTAGGTCTCGAGATTCTTTGTCGCTCTGGCAGCAAGATCGGCCTCTATTTCGAAGGCGGTCACCGGGCCGGGCGCAACCAGCCGGGCCAGCAAGGCGGTGTAGTAGCCTGTGCCGGCGCCGATATGGGTGACGGCCTCGTCCGGTCTGGGGGCGATCCTGCCGATCCACATGGCGTGCAAGGAGGGTTCGCCATTGTTGATGCCCTTGTCGGCATCGAGCGCCACCAGCACGTCCTGATAGATGTGAACAGGATCGGCGCTCGGCGTCATGATCTTGCCGTTGCCGGCGGTGAGCGCCCTGCCGGCGACTACCGCCCAGGGTCCGGGACCGAGAAAGGCCTCGCGCGGAACGGTGGCGAACGCCTCTTCGAGGCGCGGATCGGCCGAGCCGGCATTGCCCGCCATCAGCTGCGCGTAAAATTTCCTGGCGTCTTCGACACTTGTCATGATGGCCGGTAAGATAGCGCAAGCCGCCGGTTTGTCGCGGTCGGGAATGAGAATCAGCCAACGCCGAAGACGGTGTCGTAGAGCAGCTTGAAGTTGAGCACCAGGATGACCGCCGCGACCACCCAGGCGAGGGCCGCCACGCCACGGGGAATGGCAAGGTCGCCCATCTTCTTCTTGTCGGAGACGAACTGCACCAGCGGGATGACCGCGAAGGGCAGCTGCATCGACAGCACCACCTGGCTGAAGACCAGCAACTGGCCGGTGCCCTTTTCGCCATAGAGCGCGGTGACGACCACCACCGGGACGATGGCGATGCCGCGCGTCAGCAGCCGGCGCGCCCATTGCGGAATGCGCAGGCGCAAAAAGCCTTCCATGACGATCTGGCCGGCAAGCGTTGCCGTAACCGTCGAGTTGAGGCCGGAGGCCAGCAGCGCCACCGCAAACAGGATGGAGGCGATGCCGAGGCCGAGCAGTGGCGACAAGAGCTCGAAGGCTTGGCCGATCTCGGCGACATCCTGATGGCCGGTGCCATGGAAGGCCACCGCCGAGACGATCAGGATCGAGGCGTTGACGAACAGCGCCAGGACGAGCGCGATGGTCGAGTCCGTCGTCGCCCATTTAATGGCGTCGCGCTTGCCTTTTTCGGTCCGTTCATAGGCGCGTGTCTGTACGATCGAGGAGTGCAGGTACAGATTGTGCGGCATCACCGTGGCGCCGATGATGCCGATGGCGATGTAGAGCATCGCCGGATTGGTGACGATCTCCGTCGACGGCACGAACATCGAATGCAGGATCGAGCCGACCGGAGGGGCAGCGGCAAAGATCTGGATGGCGAAACAGCCGAAGATGATGATCAGAAGCGCGATGACGAAGGCTTCGAGATAGCGGAAACCCTTGTTCATCAAGAGCAGCACGATGAAGGCGTCGAGCGCCGTCAGCAACGCGCCGCCGATCAGCGGAATGCCGAACAGAAGCTGCAGCGCGATCGCCGTGCCGATCACCTCGGCGAGGTCGCAGGCGATGATGGCGAGTTCGCAGGCGATCCACAGCACGAAACTGACGGGACGCGGATAATAGGCGCGGCAGGCCTGGGCGAGGTCGCGGCCGGTGGCGATGCCAAGCCGGGCGGCAAGCGCCTGCAGCAGGATCGCCATCAGGTTGGACAGCATGATGATGAACAATAGCGTGTAGCCGAACTGGGCGCCGCCGGCGAGGTCGGTGGCCCAGTTGCCCGGATCCATATAGCCGACCGAGACCATGTAGCCCGGTCCCATGAAGGCGAACAGGCGACGGAACCAGACGCCGGACTGCGGCACCGCGATCGTGGAGTTCACCTCGCGCAGGCTGGGAGGATTGTCCTCCGGTCTGTCAAATCGCCAGGATGATCCCAAGGTAGCGTCAGCTTCGGACATGGAGGGCTTTCCACTGGATGGATCGGTTGACGTCATCCTATCTATGCCAGGGCTCAACATTATGCAATAGGCTATATTTCATTGTATGTGCTTCCTGTTCGCCGACCGGCAGGCCGGCAGGGGATCGCAAACGCCGGTTGCGCCTACCATGGAATGGAAATAAACGGCTGGAACAGTTAAGCCCGTGCTATGAATGGCAAAGGGCGATTGCTTTGCCCAAAGCCGATTCTTGTCAAAAGATAGGAAGGAGCGCGTGTTGGCGCTGAAGCACAGACCGGTTGGACGCGAGGAGCCGCTGCCTGACGCCGAGATTCATTCGAAAGGGTTCCGGCAGCAGCGCGATGCGCGCCGCGGCGCGCTGGTCGAGGATTATGTCGAGCTGATCGCCGACCTGATCGAAGACGGCAATGAGGCGCGTCAGGTCGATATTGCTGCGCGGCTGGGTGTCGCCCAGCCGACGGTGGCCAAGATGCTGACCAGGCTGTGCGCCGACGGGCTCGTTTCCAGAAAACCCTATCGCGGTGTGTTCCTGACCGACGCCGGGCGCAAGGTGGCGGAAGAGAGCCGCATCCGCCACCAGACGGTAGAAGCGTTTTTGCGTTCGCTCGGTGTCAGCGCCGAGACGGCGCGCATCGATGCCGAGGGCATCGAGCATCATGTCAGCGCCGAGACGCTGGAAGCCTTTCGCAAGGCGATGATCGCGCCGGGCTGAGGGGTGCCGGGGCCGCACCACTGGAACCTCCGCACGTCAGGCTCGTTGCTCCTGACGTTGCGCGTGATTGTTGCGCGCCAAGGAGGAAAACATGGGCGTCGAACAGGCACCGACCGCGAAGGGCAAGCAGGCGGCCGAGGGTTTGAGGCAGGCAGCGGCAAAGGACGAACGCAAGACCGAGGTCGAAACCGGCCATGCGCTGAAAAAGGGCGCCGCGCGTTTCGAGGAACGCTCCAAAAGCTCGGACGGCAAAAGCGCCGGCACCAAGCAGAAGATCTGAGTTCTGTTCGCAAGCGGCAACCTGCCGCTCATTCCTCGGTGTCCTGCACCCAGCTGCGCGGATGGCCGTCGACGCGGAACTGGAAGATGAAATAGGGCGGAATGCAGGAGCCCTTGCCAGGCTTGGCTGCGGCCAGATCGTCGTAGCCGGCGGTGCAGATATAGTCCTCGCGGCAGGGATGCGCCTTGTCGCAGGCACGCAGGCCGGCGGTCTTGGTGAATTCCTTGGTGCAGAATTTGTGGTCCTTGCCCGACGCGATGCAGTCGTTGAAACCGGTCTTGGCGAGGCGGCCGCAAGTCGCCTCGTCGGGAAGCTTGTCGCAGCTTGCCTTGCGCAGCATGCCCCCGGGAAAGCCGCCGGTCTTCTGCCCGGGGTTGTCATAGCGTTGGCGCGCCGCGCCATAGCCGGCGAGCTTGATTACCGGTTTCTTGTCGCGCGCCGGATCGATGGCGCAGGCTTTTGCGGTGGCCGGCGACAGGCGGCAATATTTGTCGCTGCCCCAGCTCGACATCTTGATCTGGCCGAACTCGACGGGGTCGCCAACTGCGGTGGCCGCCTCGCTGACGCAGGTGCCGAAGCCCGGATGGATGTCGCTTTCATGGACGCCGGCGCAGCGCAGGCTTTCGCCGCAGCTCCAGTCCTTGAAGCTCGCATCCTCGCCGCTGTAGCAGATCGAGCCCCAGCCATTGTAGAGATCGGTGCCTTTCAGCGCTTCGGCGAGTTTGGCGTCCGGACGGGCGGCGAAGCCGCGTGAGAAATCCGGATGGCCGCCGGCGGCGAAGTCCTCGACGTTGGCGCGGCGGCGCGGCAGGTCGGCGAAGAACACAGCCGAGCCGGGGACGAAGACGGCGTTGCGGCGCGGCTCGCTGGCCGGATCGGCGCCGGTGTAATGGAAGCCGGCAATGCCGTGCGTCTGATGGCAGCCGGTGCAGGTCATTTCGTTGAGACGCAGATTGAAGCCGGCCACCGATTTCACGCTGCGCAACGTGTTGCCCCTGGCGACATAATCCTGCAACGCCTTGTCGATATCGCTGTCATCGAGCAGCCCATAGGCGATGTTGTTTTGCGATCTGGCGATGCCGCCGGGTGCGACCGAGACGGCGTTGGTCGCCAGGAACTTGTCGTCGATGACCAGCCGGCCGCGATCGAGGTCGTAGAGGTTGCGGTCGGTCAGCAGCCATTTGGCGAAGGCCGGCCGGTCGGCCAGAACCACTTTCCGGTCGATCTGGTTCTCCATCTTCGATTCCTGGAAGGTGGACGTCGTTGGGTCCCATTTGAAAATCTTGAGGAGATATTCGGCGTGGCCACCGAAGTCGCGGCGGCTCGAGGCCGACAGCCGGAGAACTTGCATGTTCAGCTCAAGTCGCATGATCTGCGACGAATTCAGCATGGCGTTGGAGAGCGGCCCTTCGTCGGAGCGCAGCCAGGCTGCCAGTTGCTCGGGCGCAAGGTTCTTCTGGCCGGCGGCGAGCCAGCGCTTGGCGATTTCGGCACAGGAAACGGCGGTGGCGCTTGGGCGATCTCTCGAAGCGCGGGGGCGAGCCTCGCCGGGCCTGGCGTTGAAGACCAGACTCATGGTCAGCGGCAGCCGCGACGAGATGCGTTGCGCTGTCTTTCCCTTCGCCGGCTTTTCCGCGACCGAATAGTGGAAGCGGTAGATCAGCCTGATCTCGCCGCATTCGGTGTGGCCGAGATAGCCGCGGTCCATGCGGTTCACGACGCCGGTCAGGTCGAGCGTCGAGCCGTCATCGTCGATGTATTTCGGGTTGAATTTCTGGCTGGTGTCCTTCGACTTGGCCATGGCCGCGACGTAAGGATCGGGGCTATTGGCAGGCTCGTCGGCGATCTCCTGCTTGACGGCGTTGCGGACAGGGGTCAGCGCGCGCACCGAAAACAGGCCCCGATTGTCGACCTCGCGCGTGAGACCCAGCGCCGGGCCGAGCAGGCGGCTGATCGAGAGGCCGCCACGCTCAAGCGCCTGCAATGTCTCGGGATCGGTTACGGCGACGCTGGAATCGAGCGTCACGGCGCGCGCCGGCGACGGGCCGAGGCATAGCACCACCGCCAGCAGCAGAAATCGACCGATCGTCCGCAAGTCCCCGACACCCCCGTTCGAACCGGATGCTACAGCGCGCATGCCGCCTCGACCAGAGTGCGAACGCGATGCCGCTGCCACGAAAAATACTGTGACTTGGCGCAACCATTGCGATAATTGTCTGTTGGGTCGGACTGGGCCACGACATCGGCCAAGCCAGCCGAAAATTTGCATACGGGGAGTTGCCATGCTCTGGAAGGGCCGCCGTCAGAGTGACAATGTCGAGGACGAGCGCAGCGACAGCGGCGGCGGTGGTGGTTTCGGCGGCGGCAGCCCTGGCCAGTTCCGCATCCCGATCGGCGGCCGCACCGGCGGCGGCGGCAGCATCCTGCTGGTCGTCCTCGTGGTGCTGGCCGGATGGTATTTCGGCTTCGATCCGTCGCAGATCCTGGGCACTGGCGAGGGCGGCGGTGTGCTGCCGGGTGGCGGTGGCCAGATTACCGACAACAGCGGCGGCCAGGACGACGGCGCCGGCACGCCTGCTTCCGACGAGATGAAGCAGTTCGTGGCGACCGTGCTGGCCGAGACCGAAGAGACCTGGACCGGCATCTTCCAGTCGCAGGGCCTGAAATACGAGGACCCGAAGCTTGTGCTGTTCAGCGGCCAGATCCGCTCGGCCTGCGGCTCCGCCTCGACGGCAGCCGGACCGTTCTATTGTCCCGGCGACCACAAGGTCTACCTCGACACCACCTTCTTCCAGCAGCTCGACCAGCAGTTCGGCGCCTCGGGCGATTTCGCCCAGGCCTATGTGATCGCGCATGAAGTTGGTCACCATGTGCAGAACCTCACCGGCATCCTGCCCAAGTTCAACCAGATGCGGCAGTCGATGGGTGAGGCGGAAGCCAACCAGATGTCGGTGCGCATCGAGCTGCAGGCCGACTGCTTCGCCGGCGTTTGGGCGCATTTCACCGCGCAGAAGGGCATTCTGGAACAGGGCGACATCGAAGAGGCGCTCAACGCCGCCAAGCAGATCGGCGACGATACGCTGCAGAAGAAGATGCAGGGCTATGTCGTTCCGGAAAGCTTCAACCACGGGACGTCGCAGCAAAGGCAGACCTGGCTGGCGCGCGGCTACAAGAGCGGCAAGCTGTCGGATTGCAACACGCTGACCGGTCCGGTTTGAGGCGCTCGCAAGTTCCAGCCGACCGCGGTTCAAAGCGCATCCGTCGGCGGGCCGATTCACCACCGGCAACAGATGTCAGGAGGAGAACGCCTGAGGCGTTCTCCTATTGTTCCAAAGTGGCGCCTCGCCTATAACGGGCGCCCGCCCAAGGGCGGTCTCAGGGAGCAGACACCATCATGATCGACCCCAAAACCGCAAGGCGGGGCCTTGCGCTCGTCTTCACCACGCTGCTGCTCGACATTATCGGCTTCGGCATGATCATGCCGGTTTTGCCGGCCTTTCTCAGGGAGCTTTCCGGCGTCGGCATCAGCGAAGCGGCGATCGAAGGCGGCTGGCTGTTCTTCGTCTATGCGGCGATGCAGTTCTTCTTCGCGCCGATCATGGGTGGATTGAGCGACCGCTTCGGGCGGCGGCCGATCCTGCTTGCCTCGGTGCTTACATTCTCGATCGACAATCTGATCTGCGCCATCGCCTGGTCCTATCCGATGCTGTTCATCGGCCGCGTGCTGGCCGGCATTTCGGGCGCCAGCTATTCGACGACGTCGGCCTTCATTGCCGACATCTCGAACGACGACAACCGGGCGAAGAATTTCGGTCTGCTCGGCATCGCCTTCGGCGTCGGCTTCGTCATTGGGCCGGTGCTGGGCGGGCTGCTCGGCACGTTCGGGCCGCGAGTGCCGTTTTACTTTGCCGCCGGGCTTGCCTTCGTGAACTTCCTCATCGCCATGTTCTTCCTGCCTGAAACGCTCGATGAAAAGCACCGCCGCCGCTTCGAGTGGAAACGCGCCAACCCGGTGGGCACGCTGCTGCAGATGCGCCAATATCAGGGCATCGGCTGGATCGGGCTCGCCTTCTTCCTGATGACGCTCGGCCACATGATGTATCCGGCGGTGTGGTCGTTCGTGTCCAATTATCGTTATGGCTGGAGCGAGCAGCAGATCGGCTTCTCGCTCGGCGCCTTCGGCCTGTGTGGGGCGATCGTCATGGCGACGGTGCTGCCGCGCGTGATCCCCAAACTTGGCGAATGGAGGACGGCGGTCATCGGCCTGACATTCACGGCGGCCAGCGCCTTCGGCTACGCCTTCGCCTCGCAAGGCTGGATGATCTATGCGGTGATCGTCGTCGGCTGCCTGGAAGCACTGGCCGATCCGCCGCTGAGAAGCCTTGCCGCCGCCAAGGTGCCGCCGTCGGCGCAAGGCGAATTGCAGGGCGCGATGACGTCGATCTTCTCGATCACCTCGATCATCACGCCGCTGCTCTACACCGCGATCTTTTCCTGGTTCACCGGACCGAATGCGCCCGTGGTGTTCGGCGGCGCGCCCTATCTGGTTGGCGCGTGCTTCCTGACGCTTGCGGTCATTGTCTTTGTGACGAAAGTTGCGAGGCCGACGGCGGTGAGAAGCGTTGCCACCGGCGCTGCGGAAGATGGAGCCCAGATATGAGCCATGACAGCCGCATAGAGCTGACCAAGGACGGTTTGTCGCTGTCGCGGCTGGTGTTCGGCGCCTGGCGGCTGCTCGACAGCGCCGCGCGCCCGGACGCCGACCAGATCGCGCGGCTGATCGGCACTGCGGTCGATCTCGGCCTGACCAGCTTCGACCATGCGGATATTTACGGGCATTACCTGGTGGAAGCTGCCTTTGGCGCCGGCATGTCGCGCTGGAAGGGCAAGCGCGACAGCATCGAGCTGATCTCGAAATGCGACATCATGCTGGCATCGGCCAACCGGCCTCAGAACCGGCTGAAGCATTACGACACCAGTGCGGCCCATATTGCGGCCTCGGTCGACCGTTCGCTCGCAAATCTCGGCACCGACTATCTCGACCTGTTGCTGCTGCACCGGCCGGATCCGCTGATGGATGCCGACGAGACGGCGGCGGCCCTTGCCGGGGTGGTCAAGTCGGGCAAGGTGAGAGCGGTCGGGGTCTCCAATTTCACGCCGTCGCAGTTCGACCTTCTGGCTTCGCGGCTGCCGTTTGCCTTGGCCACCAACCAGATCGAGATGTCGGTGCTGAAAACCAATGCGCTGGTGGATGGCAGCCTCGATCACGCGCAACGCCTCGGCTATGCGCCGATGATCTGGTCGCCGCTCGGCGGCGGCTTGCTGTTCACCGGCAAGGAAGGGCGCGAGGCGCGGGTCAGGGCGGCAATCGCGGCGGTGGCTGCCGAGATCGGCGCCGGCGATCTCGCCGCCGTCGCCATCGCCTGGCTGCTGCGTCATCCGGCGCGGCTGGCGCCGGTGCTCGGCACGATGAAGCCCGAGCGGCTGGCCGCCATGGTCAAGGCGCTGGAGATCGACCTCGACCGCCAGCAATGGTTCGCCATACTGGAGGCCAGCGAAGGCCGGCCGGTGGCATAAGGTTACCCAGGCGCGAACTTCGAACCCGCCATAGGTGTGTGCTTCGTCCGTTAATGCGGCGCGCAAGCGAAGCGATGAGGGGGGCTTGGGCTCAGGGGATGCCGTCGGCGCTCTCGAAGCCTTCGTCGCTTCGCGCCGTCACAAACAGACCGGTTGACCGGTTTATTCCATTGACCCAAGACAAGGGCAATCGCGCCGCGTTTGTAACTCCGGCTATTCGGAGCATCACGATCTGGGCAACGGCTAGACGAAGACCTGTAAAATCAAACCCGTTCGGCCAGCAGTTCCTCGCCGCGCTTTTCGCGGATCAGGTTGACGAAGCGGCGGAACAGATAGTGCGAATCCTGCGGGCCGGGCGAAGCCTCGGGGTGGTGCTGGACCGAGAACACCGGACGTCCGGTCAGCGCGATGCCGCAGTTGGAGCCGTCGAACAGCGAGACATGGGTTTCCTCGACGCCCTCGGGCAAGGAGTCGGCATCGACGGCAAAGCCGTGGTTCATCGAGACGATCTCGACCTTGCCGGTGGTATGATCCTTGACCGGGTGGTTGGCGCCGTGATGACCCTGGTGCATCTTGGCGGTCTTGCCGCCGAGCGCCAGGGCCAGCATCTGGTGGCCGAGGCAGATGCCGAACACCGGAATATCGGTCTTGAGCAGGTCCTGGATGACCGGCACCGCGTAGTCGCCGGTGGCTTCCGGGTCGCCGGGGCCGTTGGAGAGGAAGATGCCGTCGGGCTGCATGGCCAGGATCTCTTCCGAGCCGGTGCCGGCCGGAACCACGGTGACCTTGGCGCCGAGGCCGGAAAGCAGGCGAAGGATGTTACGCTTGACGCCGTAGTCGATGGCGACGACGTGCATCGACGGCTCGGCCTGTTCGCCAAAGCCTTCGTTCCACACCCAGGGAGTTTCACGCCAGACCGAGGACTGGCCGGAGGTGACTTCCTTGGCGAGGTCAAGCCCGATCAGGCCCGACCAGGCGGCGGCCCGCCGCTTCAAATCGTCGAGGTCGAAGATGCCGTCGGGCGCGTGCGCAATGACGGCATTGGGCATGCCCTTTTCGCGGATCAGCGCGGTCAGCGCCCGGGTGTCGATGCCCGACAGCGCGACGATGCCGCGCTTCTTCAGCCACTGGTCCAGCCCGGTGCCGGCGCGGTAGTTGGACGGGTTGGTGACATCGGCCTTGAACACCGCGCCAACGGCGCCGGCACGGGCGACCGGGTTCAAGTCCTCGATGTCCTCGTCATTGGTGCCGATGTTGCCGATATGCGGGAAGGTGAAGGTGACGATCTGGCCGGCATAGGATGGGTCGGTGAGAATTTCCTGGTAGCCGGTGAGCGCGGTGTTGAAGCAGACTTCGGCAACGGCGGAACCGGTGGCGCCGAGGCCGCGACCCTCGATGACGGTGCCGTCGGCCAGCACCAGGACGGCGGTCGGCTTTTCGGTTGCCCAAGGCGGGGTCAGTTCGGGGGTCATCTCGGCCATGGCGACGCTCCTGTCACGCTGCGCGCTTCGATGGCGGGCCATCTGCGCAGCAAACGGCGCGGCCGATCTCTCGAGCCTGCGCGCTTCAATTCTTTGTCTTATGCAAGGCCGAGTACATAGGGGAAGGCGCCAGAGCGGTCAATGATGCCGGGCCAAAACGGCGGGCATTTGTTTCGTCGAACAATATCAGAGGCTTGGCGTGTTTGCTTTACGAGTTCGCCACCGTTATTGTCCGCACCGTTCGAAGGAGAAAGCATCATGCGCGCAAAAATCGCCGAATCCCTGAAGAGCGCGATGAAGGCGCAGGACAAGCACCGGCTGCCGACGCTGCGGCTCATCCAGGCCGCCATTCACGACCGCGACATCGCCAACCGCGGCTCGGCCAAGGACCCCGCCAGCGACGAGGAGATCCTGCAGATCCTGGCCAAAATGGTGAAGCAGCGCGAGGAATCGGCCAAGGCGTTCGAGGACGGCAAGCGCCCGGAACTGGCGGCGCAGGAGCGTGGCGAGATGGAGATCATCCGCGGCTTCCTGCCGACGCAGCTGGACGAGGCGGCGGTGACTGCAGCGGCGCGCGAAGTGATCACTGCTACCGGTGCGACCAGCCAGAAGGACATGGGCAAGGTGATCGCTGTGCTGAAGCAGAAATATGCCGGCCAGATGGATTTCGGCAAGGCCAGCGGCATCGTCAAAGGCCTGCTGCAGTAGGAGCCGACACCACTTCAATGGCGAAGGAGAGCAGGGGCATTACCTCTGGGCAAGAAACGGTCCGCACCGGCTTAAGCGAGCCAAGCCTTGACCTGCCGGAGAGACCCACCATGATCGAAATCGTCAAACCCACGCTCGAACATCTGCCCTCCTACAAGGCGGCGCTCGAGCGTGGCTGGTCGCCGGACAATGTCCGGCTGATGGAAGCGACGCGCGAGCAACTTGCGGCGATCGACGAGGATCCCGCGGCGTTCCTTGCCAGCCTCGACGATCCCGAGGCCAAAGGAGGCCCGATTACCTTGCCGGACGGCACGACCGTGCCGCGGCTGCCGGGCTTCCGGCGCTGGATCTGGGACGGCGAGGCCGCCGGCTCGATCGGCTTTCGCTGGCAGCCGGGTACGGCCGCACTGCCGTCGCATGTGCTCGGCCATATCGGCTATGCCGTGGTGCCGTGGAAGCGCGGACGAGGCTATGCGACCGAGGCGCTGCGGCTGATGCTGGACGAGGCGAGGGCTGTTGGTTTGCCATATGTCGAGCTCACCACCGACCTCGACAATCCGGCCTCGCAGAAGGTGGTGCTGGCCAATGGCGGCCGTGTGGTCGGTCCGTTCATCAAGGACGCCGCGTATGGCGGCGCCGAGAGTTTGTTGTTCCGGATCGATTTGTAGTCCGACGCTATTCGGCCGCTGCTTGCAGCGGCGGCGCTGCCCGGCTGCGCCCCTCCCACATGTAGGAGGCAAGTGCCACCACCACCGCCACCAGCATGGCGGCAGCGCCCACAACCGGCAGGCTGCGATAGCCGTAGCCGGCATTGAGCATGGCAGCGCCCAGCGACGCGGCGAGCGCGATGCCGACATTGAAGCCGGAGGGGATGAGCGAGGAGGCGAGGTTGGAGGCGTCCGCCGTCCAGGCCAGGATGCGGGTCTGGATCGGCGTGCCGATGGCGAAGTTGAGGCCGCCCCAGACGACGATGGCGATGACCATCGGCACGGGGTAGGGGCTGACGGCATAGATCACGCCCAACATCACCGCCTGCAGCACAAGCATGGTGATCAACGACGGCATCAGCTTCCAGTCTGAAAGCTTGCCGCCGAGAAAGACGCCGACGGTGGCGCCGACACCGTTGAGCAGCAGCACCCAGGGGATCAGGCTCTCGTCGAGATGGGTCACCTCAAGCAGTGTCGGAGTGATGTAAGTGAACAGGCCGAACTGGCCGATCATCAACATCAGCATCAGGATCAGCGAGGTCCAGACTTGCTGGCGCGCCAGCACGCGAACCTCGCTGCCAAGGCTGGTGGATGGGCTCGATGCACCCGTTTTGCGCGGCAACAGAGTGGCCATGGCGGCAAACGCCACCACGCCCAGCGCGCACATCACCCAGAAGGTGGCGCGCCAGCCCCAGAGATTGCCGATTGCGGTGCCGGCCGGCACGCCGATGACATTGGATACGGTGAGGCCGGAGAGGATCACAGCCACGGCCATGCCGCGCTTGTCCTCGGGCACGAGGCCGACAGCCACCACCATGGCGACGCCGAAATAGGCGCCGTGTGCGACGGCGACCGCAATGCGCAAGAGCAGCATCGAGGTAAAATCGGGCGCCAGCGCGCAAGCGGCCTGGCCGATGGTGAAGGCGACGGTCAGGCAAAGCAGCAGCGTCTTGCGGGGAATGCCCTTGGTGGCGAGCGCCAGCAATGGCCCGCCAACCGCGATGCCGCCGGCATAGCCTGAGACGAGATAGCCGGAGGTCGGGATCGAAACGCCAAGGCCGTCGGCCACTTGCGGCAGCACGCCGGCAATGACGAATTCGGTGGTGCCGAAAGCGAAGGCGGCGATGAACAGGGCAATGAGCGGAAGCATGGCGCGGAAGCGATCCTTGAACGAGTTGGCCTCAAATCATGG
Source organism: Mesorhizobium sp. M0772 (assembly GCF_040320135.1). Lineage (NCBI taxonomy): Bacteria > Pseudomonadati > Pseudomonadota > Alphaproteobacteria > Hyphomicrobiales > Phyllobacteriaceae > Mesorhizobium > Mesorhizobium sp. M0772. The sequence goes on from NZ_JAMYPB010000035.1 coordinate 15,552, forward strand.
ATGGCGCTTGCCGGCAATGCAGAAATTTTTGCGGCCGGTTTAGGTTTTCTTGATCAGCTCGCCTTCAACCTGGAGCCGCCGAGCAGGCCGCGCTCTTCCAGCACCGGGTAGGCCATCGACGCCAGCAGCGAGTTGATCTGCTTCAGGTCGCGGATGGTGTCGAGGTGGATGGAGCTGGTCTCGACGCTCTTGGCGGTGCCGTCGCGCAGGCGCACGAAATGGCTGGCGCTGGTTTCCTTTTCGCGGTCGCGCAGCCGGTCCTTTTCCAGCACCAGCTGGCGGGCAGTCTCAGGGTCGCGCGACACCAGCACGTTGAAGGCAAGCCTGGCATTGGCCAGCACCGAGGTGTGGAAGGCGAGCAACTCACTCCAGCCCTCGGGCGTGAACTCCAGCCCGCGCTCGAACTTCTTCTTCACATGCACCAGCATGTTGCGCACGATGATGTCGCCGACCTGCTCGAGCTTGACGCAGGCGCCTATCAGCTCCTGGCAGCGCAGCGCCTCGCCCTCTGTGAGCGAGTTCCTGGTCAATTTGGCCAGATAGAGCTTGATCGCCGCGTGCTTCCTGTCGACGCGGTCGTCAAGGGCGGCCAGCGCCTTGATCTTGTCGCCGTCGGCGCTTTCATACAGCTCGATGATGCGCTTGAGCATGATCTCGACCGTCTCGCAGACGCGCACCACCTCGCGGGTGGCGTTGGCCAGCGCCTGGCTCGGAACGTCGAGCGCGCCGTCGTTGAGGGCGGAGAGTTCGACCACGTCGAGCTCTGTAGCCGGCGCTGGCTTGGTGCCCATTGCGACGATCTTCTCGGAAGCACGATAGATCAGGCTGGCAAGCGGCAGGCCGGCGAGCAGGATCAGCACATTGAACAGTATGTGGGCGTTGACGATCTGGTCGGGCACGGTGGCGCCGAGGAAGGCGACCGGCGGCTTCAGCGTCATGAACAGGATCAGCATCACCAGCGAGCCCATGCCGCGCATCAACAGATTGCCGATCGGCACGACGCGCACGCCAGGTTCGGCACTTCGGGTGAGCAGCGGCGCGATGATCGACGAGCCGAGATTGACGCCGAGCACCAGCACGATGCCGAGTTCGGGCGGGATGAAGCCGCGGCCGGCCAGCGTGACCATCAAAAGCACGGCGGCGATCGAGGAGTGGAACAGCCAGGTGACGAGCGCGGCGAGCAGATAGGCCGTGACGTAGTCGCTGGAGAAATATTCGATGATGAGCGGCATCAGCGTGCTCTGGCGCAGCGGCTCCGAGGCTTGGCCGATCATCTCCAGCGACAGTACCAGAAGGCCGATGCCGACCAGGATGCGGCCGAACTGGCGCCAGTCGCGCCGCTCGGTGGCCATGAACATGACCGTGCCGGCGACGAGGCAGATTGGCACCAGCAGCGTCAGATCGAAGGTCAAGAGCTTGACCACCAGCGCCGAGCCGATCTCGGCGCCACGCACAGCCAATTGGCCCGACATGCCCGAGACGATGCCGGCGCCGGCGAAGGAGCCGACCAGAAGCGTGACGGCGGTCGAGCTCTGCAGCGCGATGGACAGGCCGCAGCCGGCCAAAACCGCCATGATCGGATTGCGCATGGTGGAGCGCAGCCGGTGACGCAGCACGTCGCCATAGGCGCGCTCGACGCCTGTCTTGACCATGCGGGTGGCAAACAACATCAGCGCCACCGCGCCCGCCAGATGCAGCAGGACGACGGAGCCGCTCATTTCGAAACCCGCACGCAGACAGGGACCGCGACGCGGAGGGCGCGCAGTGCAGGGAGGAAAACGGGGCTGCGAATCATGGTCATGACAGTCTTGAACAATATCCGGAATATTTTAGCCGGGTAATAAAATCTTGTCGATTTCAAGAGCCGTCGCGGCGCGACAGGGCGTGTCGGAAAATGGACGGATGCGCAAATGGTTGCATGGCGGATCCCTGGTGATGGCAGCGGATCGTCCCGGTTTGCCGGACTCCCGGCAATCGCCTTTGCGATGATGTTCAAATATCCAGGATAAGCACAAGATTTCATTACGTAAATGTAATGCTAGTGTTCAGTTTCGGTTCATCCTTCGGGCGCTATTCCCTAGGCATCGACAACCAAGGAGCCCCGCTATGAAACGCATTGTTCTTTCCGCCCTCGCTTTCTCGATGCTGGCCGCCACTTCGCTTACCAGCCAGGCCGCACCGGTGAACGCACCGGTCGCACCGCAGTCGAATTACACGCAGGTCGACTGGCAGAGGCCCGGCAAGCATGTCGATGTCAGGAAGCGCGTCGTGAAGAAGACGGTGGTCGTCAAGCGCAGCCATTGGCGCAATGGCCAGAAATATTCCAGCTGGAAGCGGCACCAGCCGATCCGCGATTATGGCCGCTATGGCCTGCATCGCCCCGGCCGCGGCCAGGAATGGATCCGCGTCGGCAACGACTATGTGCTGGTCAGTGTCCTGTCCGGCATCATCTTCGGCGCCATTGCCGCGCATTAAGCCCGGCCTCGCCGGCGCAATGCCGAGACTTGAAAGGAGGCGGCCCGAAACGGCCGCCTTTCTTTTGGCTGTAGAAACCGGGCTTTTTGGCTGTGGAAACCGGGTATGGTCCGCAATAAGGGTCGTCGGATTCCGCGCGCATGATTATATGAGGGACAAACGAGTTCCCCAATGCGCTTTCCGCCCGCCTTTCTCGATGAGATACGCGACCGTGTGCCGATTTCATCGGTCATCGGCCAGCGCGTCGCATGGGACAGGAAGAAGACCAACGCCTCGCGCGGCGACTATTGGGCCTGTTGTCCGTTCCATGGCGAAAAGAGCCCCTCCTTCCACTGCGAGGACAAGAAGGGCCGCTATCACTGTTTCGGCTGTTCGGTGTCGGGCGATCATTTCAAGTTCCTGACCGAGCTCGACGGATTAAGCTTTCCCGAAGCGGTCGAGAAGATCGCCGACATGGCCGGCGTGCCGATGCCGGTGCGCGACGAGCGGGAAGAACAGCGTGAGAAGGAACGCGCCAGTCTGACCGATGTCATGGAGATGGCGACTGCCTTCTTCCAGGAGCGGCTGCAAGGACCGGAGGGTGCAAAAGCCCGCGCCTATCTCAGGGATCGCGGGCTGACGCCGGCGACGCAGCAATCGTTCCGGCTGGGCTTTGCGCCCGACAGCCGCAATGCGCTGAAGGAACATCTTGCCGCCAAGGGTGTGCCCAAGGCCGACATCGAGGCCTGCGGGCTGGTGCGTCATGGCGACGACATCCCGGTCTCCTATGACTGGTTCCGCGATCGCATCATGTTCCCGATCTCGGATTCGCGCGGCAAGATCATCGCCTTTGGCGGCCGCGCACTGGCGCCCGATGCGCTGGCCAAATACATGAATTCGCCCGACACAGAGCTCTTCCACAAGGGCAACGTGCTCTACAATTTCGCCCGAGCCCGCAAAGCGCTGGCGAAAGGCGGCACGGTGATTGCCGTCGAAGGCTATATGGACGTGATTGCGCTGGCGCAGGCCGGCTTCGAGAATGCCGTGGCGCCGCTCGGCACCGCGCTCACCGAAAACCAGCTCGAACTTCTGTGGCGCATGGCGCCTGAGCCGATGCTGTGCTTCGACGGCGACCAGGCCGGGCTGAAGGCGGCGTGGCGGGCCGCGGATCTCGCGCTGCCGTCGGTGCAGGCCGGGCGGTCGGTGCGCTTTGCACTGTTGCCGGAGGGCAAGGATCCCGACGATCTGGTCAAGGCAGAAGGGCCGGACGCGTTTCGTGCCGTGCTGGCGGAAGCGCGGCCTCTCGCTGATTTGTTGTGGATGCGTGAGACATCCGGTGGCGTCTTCGACACGCCGGAGCGGCGGGCGGGGCTGACAAAGACGCTGCGCGAACTGACCAGCCGCATCCGCGATGAGAGCCAGCGCTACCACTACCAGCAGTGGATGCGCGAGCGGGAGCTGACCTTCTTCAGCGCCCAGCGCGAAGTGCGGCAAGGTCGCCAGGACTGGAAACCGGGGCAGGGCAAAACGCCCGCACCCGGCGGACAGTTCGCCAAAGGCAGCGGGGCAGGCGCGCGCGCCGCGATCACCGAAAGCCTCGGCCGCTCCGCCATGGTCAAACGCGGTGGCGAGATGATGTCGGTGCGCGAGGCGACGATCATCGTAGCCCTCGTCAACCATCCGGCGCTGATCGACGAGAACTTCGCCCATGTCGAGTTCCTCGATCTCGCCAACACCGATCTGCAGCGGCTGCACGCCGCCATCCTCGATGCGATGGCGCACGACATGGCCAATGACCGTAGCGCGGTGATCGCCACCATCGAACGTGCCGGCTGCAGCGATATCTGGGGGCGCGCCGTGGCGCTCATCCAACGGGCCAGGCAATGGCCCGCGCTGGAAACCGCAGCGCTTGACGATGCCCGCGACGCCTTCAACCAGGCGCTGCACTTGCAGCGCAGCGCGCGCACCTTACATAAGGAGCTGAAACAGGCGGAAGCAGCGCTCGCCAGCGATCCCACTGACGAAAACTACCGGCACCTCATCGAGATTCAGGCGCAGTTCCGTGATGTACAAGCAACGGAAGCGCTGATCGAAGGCTTCGGTGTGTCCTCGGGCAGGGGTGGGCGCGTGTAGGTCGAAACCTGCGCAAGAATGGATGATGTACGTGCTGCGCGTCGAATCGACGCCTCTAAGTCGGGTAATTGATTCGCTTTTTTGATGCGAATCATGCGAGAGGCGCTTGACCTTCTGGCAGAATGACGGAATCAGGACGATTCGAAACCTTAACCCGTGCCGGCGTCGATGGAAATGCACTGACGCGAGGTGCTGATCACTGGACAGGCTGTCAGCCTGCCACAGATATCAGGGTTAATCTGGACTTAATGCATATCGCCCAAAAGTGAAAACCGGTTTTGGGGGCACGATATGAACAAACAAAAGAGTTGATTCGGTTACCGGCCCGGTTAAGCGCCACCAGCGCATGTAGTTTGACCGGTGCGGCAGCTACGCGGCTTCGATGCTCGGCCGCTAGGAGAAGATAAAGACTATGGCGACAAAGGAAAAGGAAGAGGTCGAGACCGAACGTGAAGGCGCCACCGATGGGCCTCTGCTCGACCTTTCCGATGATGCTGTCAAGAAGATGATCAAGGCCGCCAAGAAGCGCGGCTATGTGACTCTCGACGAACTGAACGCGGTTCTGCCGTCGGAAGAGACCGATCCGGATCGCATCGAAGACATCAATGCGATGCTGTCCGACATGGGCATCAACGTGGTCGAGGACGACGATCAGAGCGAGGAGCCCGAGGCCGCCGACAGCAATGCCGACGCCGAGGAAGACGCCAACGAACTGGCCGAGCAGACCGGCACCGCCGTCGCGGCCACGACCACCAAGAAAGAGCCGACCGACCGCACCGATGACCCGGTGCGCATGTATCTGCGCGAGATGGGCTCGGTCGAGCTCCTGTCGCGCGAGGGCGAAATCGCGATCGCCAAGCGCATCGAGGCCGGCCGCGAAACGATGATCGCGGGCCTCTGCGAAAGCCCGCTGACCTTCCAGGCCATCATCATCTGGCGTGACGAGCTCAACGAATCCAAGATCCTGCTGCGCGAGATCATCGACCTCGAAGCCACCTATGCCGGCCCCGAAGCCAAGCAGGCGCCGGTGGTCGAGCGCATCGAGGAGGCGCCCAAGGCCGAGGACAAGCCGAGGCGTGGACGCGACGAGGAAGACGACATCACCAATGTCGGCGCCGACACGCGCGGCCTGGTCGATGACGACGAGGAAGACGAGGACGAGGCGAGCCTGTCGCTGGCGGCGATGGAAGCGGAATTGCGCCCGCAGGTGATGGAGACGCTCGACGTCATCGCCGACACCTACAAGAAGCTGCGCAAGCTGCAGGACCAGCAGGTCGAAAACCGTCTGGCCGCGACGGGCACGCTGTCGCCCAGCCAGGACCGCCGCCTGAAGGAGCTGAAGGACCAGCTGATCAAGGCGGTGAAGTCGCTGTCGCTCAACACGGCGCGCATCGAGGCGCTGGTCGAGCAGCTTTACGACATCAACAAGCGCCTGGTGCAGAACGAAGGCAAGCTGCTGCGCCTGGCCGAAAGCTATGGCGTGCGCCGCGAGGAGTTCCTCAAGGAATATCAGGGATCCGAGCTCGACCCGAACTGGACGCGCTCGATCGGCAACCTGACCTCGCGCGGTTGGAAGGAATTCACCAAGAACGAGAAGGACGCGATCAAGGATCTGCGTTCGGAAATCCAGAACCTCGCCACCGAGACGGCGATCTCGATCCTGGAATTCCGCAAGATCGTCAACCAGGTGCAGAAGGGCGAGCGCGAAGCCGCGATCGCCAAGAAGGAAATGGTCGAGGCCAATCTGCGCCTCGTCATCTCCATCGCCAAGAAATACACCAATCGCGGCCTGCAGTTCCTTGACCTGATCCAGGAAGGCAATATCGGCCTGATGAAGGCGGTCGACAAATTCGAATACCGCCGCGGCTACAAGTTCTCGACCTACGCGACATGGTGGATCCGGCAGGCGATCACGCGTTCGATTGCCGACCAGGCGCGCACCATCCGCATCCCGGTGCACATGATCGAAACGATCAACAAGATCGTGCGCACGTCGCGCCAGATGCTGCATGAAATCGGCCGCGAGCCGACGCCGGAGGAACTGGCAGAAAAGCTCGCAATGCCGCTCGAAAAAGTGCGCAAGGTGTTGAAGATCGCCAAGGAGCCGATCTCGCTCGAAACGCCGGTCGGCGACGAGGAGGATTCGCATCTGGGCGATTTCATCGAGGACAAGATGGCCATCCTGCCGATCGATGCGGCGATCCAGGCCAATCTGCGCGAGACCACCACACGCGTTCTGGCCTCACTGACGCCGCGCGAGGAGCGGGTGCTGCGCATGCGCTTCGGCATCGGCATGAACACCGACCACACGCTGGAAGAAGTCGGCCAGCAGTTTTCGGTCACCCGCGAACGTATCCGCCAGATCGAGGCCAAGGCGCTGCGCAAGCTCAAGCACCCGAGCCGGAGCCGCAAGCTGAGGAGCTTCCTCGACAGCTGATAGCGGCAACAGACCAGCATTCGAAAAGGGCGCCGACGGCGCCCTTTTTGTTGCCCGGGGAGGGCTCTTGTCGCCCATCTCCGTCGGGAGGATACTTGCCTGGTCGGATGCATGTTCTGGGCGACAAACCGGATGCTCGCCCCGGCGAAGGTTGACAACCTGAGCCGTGCTCTGTGGCGCCGGAGGGAGGTGTGTGATGACAACCTACATCCTGCTGATGAACTGGACGGAACAGGGCGCCAGAAATATCCGAGAGTCGCCGAAGCGGCTCGATGCCGCCAAGAAGCAACTGGCCGACATGGGCGGCTCGTTCAAGGCGTTTTACCTGACTATGGGCGAATATGACATGGTGGCGATTATCGAGGCGCCCGACGATGCTGTGCTTGCTCGTTTCGCCTTGATGCTGGCAACGGGTGGCAGCGTCAAGACGCGAACGCTCAAGGCTTTCCCGGAATTTGCCTATCGCGAGATCGTCGCCTCGCTTGGATAGCGCTGGGCGTGGGTCCGTGCGGCTCGGCGTCATATTGCGGGGCCGTGCCGTCAGGGTGATAGTCGCGCCATGTCCAAGCCTGCGCTGACCGTCTGGTACAACACACGCTGCCCGGTTTGCGATGGCGGCATCACCCGGCAGAAACGGCGGCTGATCGAGGCGATCAAGGCCGGGCGGATCGAATTCCGCGACATCAACCTCGAACCGGCGGCGCTGGCCGGCTACGGCGCCTCGCTGGAGGACATACGCCGCCGGCTGCATGCCACCGATGCCGAAGGCAGGCTGCTGGTCGGCGCCGATGTCGCGGTTGCCGTCTGGCGGGCGACGCCGGGCGAGGGCTGGCTGGCGACGCTCTTCGGCAATCCGGTCGCGCTGCCGCTGACACGCTGGGCCTATGATCGTTTCGCCGATCTTCTCTATGCCTGGAACCGGCGCAAGGCTCGCTGGTAGGGAGGCAAGGCCCGAAGATATCTGCGGGCCTTGCCGTCATGGGCGTTACCGGGACGCTGGCTCGCAAAGCCAGCCGACGATGCGGCGCACCGCCGGCAGCACCATGAGCAACGTTGGGAACGCTACCAGCCAGGACAGGCCCCAGGCAGTGAGCCAGACAGCCGGCAAATCAGGTTGCAGTCCAAGGCTTTTCAGCGTCGATATGAACGAGACGATGAAGGTCATCAGCAGCGACAGCACCAGCGGGCTGACGATCGCGGCATAGCGCGCCGGCAGCTTGCCGCGCTTACGGGTCGTGGTCATTTTTGGATTTTCCTGAAACATCCGGTCCGTCGCATTTGGCATCCATTGCGCCGGGTTTCCGGCGGAACTGCCCGGAAAGACCGGGGTGGATGCGTTGCTTGACGTCAGACGCTTACGGAGAGGTTTTGGCCCTCACGCGCTTTCTAGCTGCCGGCGGCGGCGAAATCAACCTTCTGGCGCCGCCTTTAGATACATCGTAAGATATATCTTGACTCGTCGGCGGGGTAAGCCTAATTAAGATGTATCGTAAGATATAACTCAAGGAGCAATTCATGCACAGACATCATCCCTTTGGCGAGCGCGCATTCCTGCACATGGCAGGCAAATTTGGTGGAAGAGGGGGCGGCGGCTTTGGTCCGTTCGGCCACGGCGGACGTGGCGGTGGACGCGGCGGCCCGGGCGACATGTTTCGTGCCGGGCGCATGCTGGCCGACGGCGATCTCAAGCTGATCACGCTGTCGCTGCTGGCCGAGGCGCCGCGCCACGGCTACGACATCATCAAGGCGCTGGAGGAGCGCACCAGCGGCATCTACAGCCCGAGCCCCGGCGTCGTCTATCCGACGCTGACCTTCCTGGAAGAGGCCGGCTATGCGGCATCAGCCGCGGACGGCAACAAGAAGGTGTTTTCGATCACCGAGGCGGGGCAGGCGCATCTCGCCGAGAACCGCGAAATGATCGACGGCGTGCTCGAGCATCTCGAGCGCTTCGGCCGCAAGATGGCCAAGGCGCGGGACTGGTTCGGCTGGAACGACGACGGCGAGGAAGGCGGACGGCGTGGTGGACGGGGTCGCTCGGAAGCCCGCGACGAGTTCCGCGCCGTGCGCCACCGGCTGCGTGCCGCGCTCGGCGATCTCGTCGACGCGCCGGCTGAAAAGCAGGCCGAGGCGATTGCAGTCCTGGAAGCCGCCGCTGAAGCCCTGGAAGCGCTATCGCGCGGTTGACCCCTGGCGAGAACCCTTGCCCGTTCGACTGAGGAACGGTACTGAAAATCATCCTGCACCGCGAGACGTGGTGCAGGATGATTGCCGTTGGAGGAAGCCCGATGTCTTTTCTGAAACGTCTTTTCGGTGGTGGCGGCGGTGAGGCGGGCGAGCCCAAGAGCGCAGCACCGGCAAAGCAGGTTGAGCACAAGGGATTTTTGATCAGCGCCACGCCCTACAAGGCGGAGGGGGGCCAATACCAGACCTGCGGCGTGGTTTCGAAGGAAGTCGACGGCGTGATGAAGGAACACAAATTCATCCGCGCCGATCGCTTTGCCGGACTGGACGACGCCGTCGACATCTCGATCAAGAAGGGCATGCAGCTGGTCGACGAGCAAGGCGAGAGGATGTTCGGGTAAGGGCCGAACTGGTCGAGGCGCCGAACGTAGGTTTTGCGCCGGTCATTCGTCGCCAGAATCTCGAATAGCGGCAGTGGGCCGCAAGCAGAAAGTCTCGACAATTGAGCGTAGCATTTGCCAAGGAGGAAAGCGCCGAGGCTGCATCGGAAACCATCCTGCCGGCTCGCCCTATCTCCGATCGGATCAACCTTGTCACGGAAGCGGGCCTCAAGATGCTGCAGGTTGAATTGGCTCGCGCCCAGCAAGCTCTCGAGGCCGCTAGCGTGCTGGAAGATGTCAATGAGCGGCGACGCCAGTCAGCGATTCCGGTTCGAGATATGCGTTACTATGCCGAGCGCGTGCGTACGGCTCAGCTTATGCCGGTGCCCACCTCTAATGAGGCGATCGCCTTCGGGCACACCGTTACCTTCAAGCGTGATGATGGCCGCACTCAGACCTTCCGCATCGCCGGAGAGGATGAGGCCAACCCGTCTGAAGCTTCCATATCGCATGGTTCGCCGGTTGCCATCGCGCTGACCGGAAAAACCGTTGGCGACTTTGTCCAGCTAGGGCCGCGCGAACTTGAGATCCTGTCCATTTCCTAGGACGCAGGTATGATGCGCGACCGAGGCCGGTGCACCTTGAGACGTGATCAGATGCCCGCAATTGCCAAAAGCCAAGCCAGGATGTCGAGCAGCAGAAAAACCAGCGCAATCTGCAACGCCAGCCGGAGCCGCTGGATAATTCGCCAGTTGCCGGCCATGTCCGCCTTGATCCGAAGGGCAAGCGCGCGGCGCATGGCCGACATTGTCGTCGGCCTGTCGCCGTCGACATATTGATCAAGCAGATCTTCCGGATCGAAGCGGAATGTATATTGGTGATAGGGCCAAAGCATGAAGACGATCAGCCCGCCGATGCCGAACAACAGGGCCACTGCGGTCCAATCCCAAAGCCCAAGCCCGTTGGAAAGCGCCGCACCGCCGAGTAGCGAGTTGGCAAATGCGGTGGCAAAGACAAGGCTGCCGGCGCGGGTGCTCATGTTCTCCACAAGCGTCTGCTGTTGAGTGAGACCTCTCACCGCCTCCTGATAGATGAACGCGAGACGCGGATCGTCGTCGGCAACAGCGCTTGCGACAATTCCGTTGTTCTCTCCTCCACTCCGACATTCGGCCATAAGTTGCCTCTCTGTTTTGACAGGGATGCACGAGTTTAGCCCGATCCGTCGGTGCAAAAACAGATTGGCCGTGGACCAACGGCAAATCCGATGGCGATGCCGGGGGCTCCAAGCCTATGAGGGCCAGCTGATGAACGGGCAAGAATAGTTGGCAGCCATCGAAAACCCCGCCACGAACACCACGCCATCTGCCGGTGGACCCTGCTCTCGGCCCCGGACAGCAAGAAGGCAGGCGCCGAAGCGCCTGCCTTTTCAATGCGAATGACGGGGTGTGCTTACGCGGCGATTTGCGCGCTCGCGGTCTTGGCCACCACGGCATCGACCTTGGCGGTCGCCTTGGCAAGTGCGGCGGTGACGGCATCAGGGCCCATGCCGACGCCTTCGATGCGGATGACGTCGACATCGGTCATGCCGAGAAAGCCGAGCACGCCGCGCAGATAGGGGATGGCGTGATCGAACTGCACGGCCGCACCTTCGGAATAGATGCCGCCCGAGGCGAGTACGATATAGACCTTCTTGCCGGTGACGAGGCCCTTGGGACCACCCTCGCCATAAGAGAAGCTCTTGCCGGAGCGGGAGATGTGATCGACCCAGGACTTCAGGGTCGAGGAGATGTTGAAGTTGATGAAGCCGGTGGCCAGGATCACGGTGTCGGCTGCGAACAGTTCGTCAAGCACGATGTCGGAGACGCCGACGACTTCGGCTTGGCGCGGCGTGCGGGCTTCAACGGGGGTGTAGATGCCGGTCGCATAATCGGTGCCGATATGCGGCAGCGGGTTGGCCACGAGGTCGCGTACGACGAGCGTATTCGACGGGTCGGCGGCGACGAGCTTTTCAGCGAATTCGGTAGCGATACGGGTCGAGTGCGAGGCAGCGCCGCGCGGGCTCGAGGTTACAAGCAGGATAGACATAGCGGTTCTCTCCAGTGGGAATTGATTTCTCCCGCCTGATATGGGCCTACCGACCCATTCAAAAAACTGGTATATTATCTATATGATCCATCCATAAAGTAGGTATGTCGTGCAACCCAATCCGACGCTCGACCAATTGCAGATCCTGGTTGCGGTTGCCGACACCGGCAGCTTCTCAGCCGCCGGCCGCAAGCTTAACCGCGCGCAGTCCGTCATCAGCTACGGCATCGCCAATCTTGAAGCGCAGCTTGGCCTGAAACTGTTCGAGCGCGAGGGCACGCGCGAGCCGCAGCTGACCGAAATCGGCCGGGCGATGCTGGAGGACGCCCGGCGCATGGTCGGCATGCTGCAGCGCATCCGTTCGCGTGCCGACGGTCACCATCAGGGGCTGGAGGCTGAAGTTGCGCTATCGGTTGACGCGGCGCTGCCCTCGCCAGTGCTGGTGCGGGTGCTGAAGGCATTCGAGGCGCAGTTCCCGACCGTGATGATGCGACTGCATATCGGCACGCTCGGTCTGATCCCCGACCATGTCGTCAGCGGACAGTCGGATCTTGGCATCGGTGGCTTGCTGGGCGAGGTCGACGTGCATCTCGTGCGCATCGGCTTCATGTCGATCGTGCTGGCTGCCGCCCCCACCCATCCTCTGGCACTGCTGCCGAAACCGGTGGCGCTCGAGGATGCGCGCGAGCACACCCAGCTGGTTGTCACCGACCAGTCGGAACGCACCAAGGGACGCGACTTCGGCGTCTTTGCCTATCGTACATGGCGGCTGACAGATGTGCGTATCAAGCATACGTTGATGCGCGAGGGGCTGGGCTGGGGCGGGTTGCCGCGCTGGCTGATCGCGGACGATTTGGCCAGCGGCAGGCTGGTCGAACTCGACCTTGAACCTTTTAGCGAGGTGCGCTCATCGCTCTACGCCATGCACCGCGCCGACCGCAGCCCGAAACCGGCGGCGGCCTGGCTGATCGACCAGTTCAAACGCCAGCTCGGCTGCTTCAACGAGTTCGACCCGGACGACCTGCCTGAGGATGAGCCGGAGACAGCCCATCGATCAGAGCCATGAGCACGGCGCGATAGTCTTCGGCCGAGGCGCCGGCCTCGACGGCAAGTGCTGCGCGGTCGAAGGCAGCGGCGAGCAAAGCGGTCAGAGCATCGGCCGGCAGTCTGGTCATCGACTGTTCGCGCATTGCCGCAACCAGGCCTTCGCGCAGCGACCGGTTGCCGTGGCGATTGTCGATCGCATCCATGGCGGCGCGGCCAAGCACGGCCGGCCCGTCGAGCAGCAAAAGCCGCGTGCGGCCGGGCGCGCGCATGGCGGCGAGATAGGCGTCCGAGCCGGCAATCAGCGCATTGCGGGCAAACAAAGAAGGCGGCGAGGCGCGCTCGATCTCTTGCGCCACCGCCGCCGCCTCCTGCTCGACCACGGCGGCAAACAGCGCCTGCTTGTCGGCAAAGTGGTGATAGAGCGCGCCGCGGGTGACGCCGGCGGCCGCAACGATCTCCGGCGTGCCGGTCTCGGCATAGGACTTTTCGATGAACAGTTTGCGCGCCGCAGCGATCAGGTCGGCGCGCGTCGCTTCGGTGCGGTCGCGGTTGGAGCGGCGCGGGGTTTCTCGTTGCATACATGCAGCCTGTATGTTATTTCGAATTACATGCAAACTGTATGTTGGCTGACGGGAGAAAGAAAGATGAAGACGACGAGCTATTATCCGGTGCTGATGACGAGCGACGTAGCCGGCACGAAAGCCTTCTATATCAATCACTTCCGCTTCAAGCCGCTGTTTGCGAGCGACTGGTATGTGCACCTGCAGTCTGCCGAGGATCGCAGCGTCAATCTCGGCATCGTCCAGGGCGACCACGAGACGATCCCCGAGGAGGGGCGCGGCCGCACATCGGGGCTGCTGATCAATTTCGAGGTGAGGGATCCTGACGCTGTCTATGAACGGATCGTTGCGGCCGGCCTGCCGATCCTTTGCCCGCTGCGCGACGAACCCTTCGGCCAGCGCCATTTCATCACCAGGGATCCCAATGGCGTGCTGATCGACGTCATCAAGTCCATCCCGCTCAGCCCGGAATTTCAGGCGCAATTCGCGGCGGGCGCGGCGGGCGCCTGAACGATGGCAGCAAATGTCGGCAGCGGCTCCGGCCGCTGTGGCCGGACCCGCACCATGCGGTCTATGTTGGTGACGTTGAAGCTGGGCCTGCCGCATGCGTGACATCTGCCTTGTTCGGGCGCCATCCAATCTCGGCCTTCGGCCCTTGGAGCCGGGCCATGTGCCCGGCACCTGGCGTGCGCCGCAGGCGCTGAGCCAAGCTGGTTTGATCGAGTCGCTGGCGCCGGGGCGGGTGGTCGATCTCGACAGACCCGCCTACAGTACCGAACCGCAACCGGGCACTAGGCTGCGTAATGGTCCGGCGATCCGCCGCTTCAACCTCGATCTTGCCGAGATCGTCACCGGTGCGCTTGGGCAAGGAGAGTTCCCGCTGATCATCGGCGGCGACTGCTCGATCCTGCTTGGCGCACTGGTCGCTGCGCGGCGCTCGGGCGCGGTCGCCCTGGTCCATGTCGATGGCCACAGCGATTTCCGCCATCCCGGCAACTACGATGTCAATGCCTCACTCGGCTCGGCTGCCGGCGTGGATCTAGCACTTGCCACCGGACGCGGCGAGGCTTTGCTGGCGCAATGGCCAGGTGTTGTCGGTCCGCTCGTCGCCGACGAGGCGGTGGTTCAGATCGGCGAACGCGAGAGCCGCGATGCCGATTTTGCCTGGCCCGACATCAATGCGACCGCCGTGACGCGCATCGACGTCTTTGCCGCGCAGGAACTCGGCGCGGCTGGAGTGTTGCAAAAGACAAGAGCGACGCTGGCGCGCGCCGGCTGTCCCTACTGGCTGCATCTCGATGTCGATGTGCTCGACCAGACGGTGATGCCGGCGGTGGATTCGCCCGGCAGCCCCGGCATCGACCCCGATGAACTCGTTGCCATTCTGTCGGCGCTGACAGCGGACCAGCGCTGCACCGGCTTGGACATGACGATCTACGATCCCGACCTCGACCCGACCGGTGACCTTGCGCGACTGCTGGTGTCGCTGCTCGGGCGGGTGCTCAACCCTCGATAAGGGCTCAACTCGCCCTTGCTACCGGCGTCACCGTCACCTGGCTGACGCCGGTGCGGCGCACCACGGTGCACAGCGTCTCGCGGCCGATGCGTTCGGCGTCGAGCATGCGCACGAGGTCGTCGACGCCGGTGACCGGGCGACCGTCTATTGACGCGATGATGTCGCCTTCCCTGAGGCCGGCCTTCGCCGCGGGTCCGTCTTTCTCGACGCTGCGCAGCCGTACCGCCGTACTGGTGGTCACTTGCGACAGAAGGGCGGCGCGGCGCGGCAGGTTGGTGGTGTCGGCGGAGATGCCGATGAAGGCACGGCGCACGCGGCCGAAGCGGATGATCTCCGAAATGACGAAATTGGCGGTGTTGGAAGCGACCGCGAAGGCGATGCCTTGCGCGCCGTGGATCATGGCGGTGTTGACGCCGATGACCTCGCCTGCCGACGACACCAGCGGTCCGCCGGAATTGCCGGGATTGAGCGCGGCATCGGTCTGGATGACATCGTCGATCAGCCGCCCGGTCGAGGCGCGCATCGAACGGCCAAGTGCGGAGACCACGCCTGACGTTACGGTCCATTCGAAGCCGAGCGGATTGCCGATGGCAATGGCGATCTGGCCGCGCCGCAGCCGCTTGGAATCGCCGAGCGGCGCGACTTCGGTGAAGCTGCCATCGGCGCGCACCAGCGCGATGTCGGTGTCAGGGTCGCGGCCTAGCACGCGGCCTTCGCTGGAGGCGCCGTCGGGCATAGAGACGCGCACCGTTTTGGCATCGCCAACGACATGGAAATTGGTAACGACCAGCCCGTCCGGCGCGATGACGAAGCCGGAGCCATGGCCACCTTGGCCACCGACGCGCTCGATGCGGCAGACGGCTGGGCCGATGCGGTCGACGGCGTCGGCGACTGTCGTCGAATAGGCGTCGAGCAGTGTGTCGTCGGTTTCGAATTTGTGGGCGGCGAGGGCCATTGGCGGGGCTCCGTGTTTTCAGGCGCGATGATGACTATATGTGCGGAGCGGCTCGAACTGCCGCGACCTGACCAGATGGCCAGTCACACCAGTAACTAGCCGTCAGACGAGTACCTCCGGGCGCACTGCCGAGCGATATCTGGGGCATGAGAAAACCCAGGAGATCATCATGAGTGACTTCAACCTTTATGCATTTTCCGAGGCCATCGCCGATCTCGCCGCCAAGGCTGCGCCGGCAACGGCAAGTTTCACCACCCATCACCATCGCACCGCCAGCGCCTTCCACTGGCGTGACGGCTATTTCGTCACCGCCGAGGAAGCTGTCGAGGCCGGTGAGGAGATCGAATTGACATTGGCTTCGGGCGAAGCGGTGAAGGCCGAACTGGTCGGTCGCGATCCGTCGACCGGCGTAGCGCTTCTGAAGCCGGCCGGCGCGGTCGCGGCGCCTGCGCTCGCCAAGGCTGACGCGGTACGGCCCGGCAATCTTGCCATCGCCATCGGCAGTAGTCAGGGTTCGGCGCTGGCCGTATCGGGTTCGGTCGGCGAGGTCGGCCCCGCCTGGCGCTCGATGCGCGGCGGCACCATCGATCGGCGCATCAATCTCGCCGTCAATGCCGGCGGCCGTTTCGAGGGCGGGCCGGTGCTTGACGCCAAGGGCGCGCTGATCGGCATGCTGCTGTTTGGGCCACGTGGTCGTGCGCTGGTCATGCCTTATGAGACGATCGAGCGGGCCGTGGCGACGCTGCGTGAAAAGGGCCATGTCGCGCGCGGCTATCTCGGCGCCGGCCTGCACCCGATCCGTGACGGCGCGGCGCGCGGCGCCATGGTCATGAGCCTCGACGACAATGGTCCGGCCAAGGCCGCCGGCCTTGCGCTGGGCGACATCATCGTGGCGTGGAATGGCGAGGCCGTGCACGGCCCGCGCGAACTGATCCGAAAGCTTGGGCCGGATAGCGCGGGCGCCGCGGTGACGCTCGGCGTGGTGCGCGGCGGCGAGCAGCGCGATGTCGCGCTGACCGTCGGTGAAAAGCCGCTGAGCTGAGAGGGCCGATGGAAAGCGAGACGCTGACAAGGCCGGAGGCGAGTGGATCGGAGGCGGGTGGGCCGGAGGTGGCGGGCGGCGGACGCCGGCTCGTGGTGCTGATCGCGCTGCACGATGCCGCGCGTGCCGAGCGCCTGTCGGCTTCGCTTGCGATGGCGGACGATCTGCTTCCGGTCGTGGCCGGCAGCGGGATTGTCGACGTCGCTGTCGTCGATGACGCTGTTGCGAACAGTGCGGCCTGGCTCGATCGGGCCGATGGTGGCAACAGCGCAATCCCACGGGTGCTGCTATCCGCGAGCGCTGGCCGGCCGGAAAACCGGGTGCTTGCCGTGCTGCCTTTGGCGTCGGATGCGAATCTGATCGCGGCTGCCGTCAGACTGGCGGCGGCCGGCTACCGGGTGTCAAGGGATGGGCGTTTGACGCCGGATCGTCATGGCGGTTTCGATCACATAGCGAGCGGAACTGAAACCGATAGCGGGCTGTTTGGCGAGGAATCTTTTGACGACGGCGCCGCCCTCCGACCAGCGCTGTCACCGCGCGAGACGGAAGTGCTGGCGCTGCTCGCCGAAGGCGCGCCCAACAAGGTGATCGCGCGGCGGCTGAACATCTCCGTGCATACGGCAAAGTTCCACGTCGCCGCGATCCTGATCAAGCTGGGTGCTGCGAACCGCACGGATGCCATCGCGATCGCGATGCGGCAGGGCCTGGTGCTGGTCTAACCCCCTTTTCCGTTTGAGCCTACGTTGCGTAACCCGTTGCAGGCTGCCGAGGCCTTGCGCAGTGCATTGCCGCCGCGCAATGGTTCGCGTCAGTGATGTAGCAAGGGAGGTGCCAAGACATGTCGCTCAAGGGAAAGACGCTGTTCATCTCCGGCGGGTCGCGCGGCATCGGTCTTTCGATCGCGCTGCGCGCTGCGCGCGACGGCGCCAATGTGACGATCGCGGCCAAGACCGCCGAGCCGCACCCGAAGCTGCCGGGCACGATCTACTCGGCAGCTGAGGAGATCGAGCAGGCCGGCGGCAAGGCGCTGCCTGTTTTGTGCGACATCCGCGAGGAGGCGCAGGTGGCCGAGGCGGTTGCCAAGACCGTCGAAAAGTTCGGCGGCATCGATATTTGCGTCAACAATGCCAGCGCCATCCAGCTCACCAGCACGCTGGAGACCGACATGAAGCGCTACGATCTGATGCACCAGATCAACACGCGCGGCACTTTCCTGGTGTCGAAAATGTGCATTCCGCACCTGAAGTTGGCTGAGAATCCTCACATTCTGAATCTGGCACCGCCGCTCGATATGAAGGCCAAATGGTTCAAGAACCACGTCGCCTACACCATGGCCAAGTTCGGCATGTCGATGTGCACGCTGGGGATGAGCGCCGAGTTTGCCAAGGACGGCATCGCGGTCAATTCGCTGTGGCCGATCTCGACCATCGACACGGCGGCGGTGCGCAATCTGCTCGGTGGCGCGACGGTCGCGGCGATGAGCCGCTTGCCCGACATCATGGCCGATGCCGCACACGCCATCTTCCTGCGGCCATCGCGCGAGACATCAGGCAATTTCTACATCGATGAAGAGGTGCTGCGGGCCGAGGGCGTGACCGATTTCGCGGCCTACGCGCCAGGCGCGACCGGGCCGCTGGCCGGAGACTTTTTCGTGCCGGACGCGGTATTTGCCAATTCGCCGACGAACGTCAAAAGCATCTACTGACGGAAATCACGGGCCGACGGCGCTGCTTCCTCATCCACCTGCCGGCGTTGTTCGAAAAACCAAGCAATTGGCTTTTCGCCCGCTGTGCGGACCAGCCTCACCTCCCCATGAACGGGGAGAAAGGGGCTCATCACTCCTCGCCCTTCTTGCCTTTGCTCAGTCCCATCAGCCGGTCGATATAGGCCAGCATCAGCGCCGAAACGACGAAGGCGAGGTGGATGATGGTCAGCCACATCAGCTGGTCGATCGTATAGGAAGACGAATTCAGGAACACCTGCAACAGGTGGATCGAGGAAATAGCGACGATGGTCGAGGCGACCTTGACCTTCAGCGAACCGACATCGATCGTACCCAGCCAGTGCACACCGCCATCCTGGTCGTCGAAGCGGCTGACGAAATTCTCGTAGCCGGAGATGATCACCATCACCACCAGCGAGGCGACAAGTGCGGCGTCGATGAGGCCGAGCATCTTCAGGATGGTGTCGGTGTCGTCGAGTGTGAAGGCGACCATGACGAACTCGTAGAGTTTTTTGCCGAAGGACAGCGCATAGACGGCGAGCGCCAGGGCCAGCCCGATGTAGAAAACCACCAGCAGCCAGCGTGAGGCGAGGATGATCGATTCGATGGCGAGTTCGAGACGTTTCATGCAGCGGTTCCGGTCAGCTTTCTGAGGTCGACTGGGGTATTTCGGTCAGCTTGCCGCGGTTTGCAAGGCAAATTGCGGCGCAAAAAAAAACCCCGCCGGGAGGGCCGGCGGGGTTCAATGCATCCCGCTGGAGTCGGGACGGGGCAGGGAACGCCCAGCCTTGAATCTGGGGAGGGCGGCCGCTCCATTCAATGAGCCGGTTCTAATACCAGTACAAATTCTTGCTGACCGGAATTGCTGTCCGCAGCTCGACCCATCCCGATCTGCCGGGATGGGTCCTTGTTGTCGATCTGATTCCAGAAAGCTGCTCAAGCCATTGGAAAGCAGATCAATTGTTACTCGCCACCGGTGCCACCAGCGAGGTGATGCGACGGATGCCGACACGGCGGTTCTCGCGGTTGGGCGCCGTGGTGTTGACCTTCAGGTATTCCTCGCCATAGCCCTGAGTGGTCAGGTTTTCCGGCGGGATCCCGAAGGCATTGGTCAGCGCTTCGGCGACAGACTCAGCGCGCCGGTCGGACAGAGCAAGGTTTGCTTCCGGCGTGCCAACCGCATCGGTGTGGCCTTCGATCAGGAAGGTTTCGGCCGGGTTCTTCTTCAACAGTTTCTCCATGGCCGTGGCGACGCCTTCCAGTTTCTGCACTTCGGTGTCGGATATCGAGGCCGAGCCGAACTCGAAGTTCAATGTATCGAGGTCGACGCGACGGGCAATGTCGCGCACGCGCGCCGAACGCTTCACTTCGTCGATGGAATAGAGGCGCTGGACCTTCTCCACCGGCGGTTGTTCGAGGAACTCGTAATAATCGTCCGGGCTTTCGACATCTTCCGAATCGAGGATGTACTCGCGGCGCGGGATGGTGAGCCGCATCGGCGGCAGGTCGTCACCGGGATCGCGCCAGTCATTGTCGTCGTCATAGCTGCGCTCGTCGACATAGCTCAGCACATATTCGTGCCCATCCGGCGTGATGCGCGATCGCCTGATGACGTCGCCATTGCGGTTGCGGATGGTGACGATCTGGATGCCATTGTCGCGCTCGACGATTTCCCGAGAGCGATCGCCCGACAGTTCCTCATAGTAAACATTCCTGGCGCCGCGGTGCATGCGCGGAGCGTCATTGCTTTCCACGATCGTCTGGTTGTTGAATTGCAGGATGACGCGGTCGCCGAGTTCCTTGACGACGTCGACGCCTTTCGGACGCCGGCGGTCGCGGACGTTCTCATCGGGTGCACGCTCGACGCGTTTGCCTTTTTCCTCCGTCACCGGGGCGATCTTTTCTGGCTGAATTGCCTGCTGAGCTGACTTGTCGTCGGTGGGCGGCGGTCCCTGGTCGACCGGAGCCGGCTTCGGGGCTTGCGCCTCGGTGCCGCCCTGCGCGGGCTGCTCGCCCGTCTGGCCGCCAGCATTCTGGCCGTTCCCATTTTGGCCGTTCCCATTTTGGCCGTCGCCATTCTGGCTGTTGCCGCCCTGGTCCTTGCGGTGCTTGCGCCTGGCATCCTTCTGGCTGTCCAGGATGGGTGCTTCGTCGGGGTTGGCCGTGGCTTCGCCTTGCGCCGGCGTCTCACGTTGCGCGGGCTGCTCGGCATTGGCCGGTTGCTCCGCAGGCTGTGGTTCACCGGTCGCAGGCTGCTGTTCGCCCGTCACCGGCTGTTCGCCGACAGTTTTTTTGCCGTGCTTTTTCGCCTGATCCTTCGGCTGTTCACCTTCGGCGGGAGCCGCTTGCTGATCGGCCGGGGGCTGAATCGGCTCGGCCTGCGGCGCGGGCTCTCCGGCAGGCGCAACTTTGACGTCTGGCGCTTTGTCGGCAGGCGCGGCCTCAATCTGCTGATCCTGCTTGCGCTTTTTCTTGCCCGACTTGTTGTCGTTTGCCGGCGCCACCTGTTCGGTGGGCGCTGCCTGCTCGGCAGGCTGCTGGGCCGGCTGTTCAGCGGGCGCCGCTTCGATCTGCTGTTGGTCGCGCTTCTTCTTGCGTGGCTTTAGCGGCTGTTCTTCATTTGCCGGAGCTACCTGTTCGGCCGGTTGTTCAGCCGGTGCTGCCTCGATCTGCTGCTGGTCACGCTTCTTCTTGCGTGGCTTGAGCGGCTGCTCATCGGTCGCCGGCGCTGCCTGGGCGCCGCCCTCATCCGCAGGCGCCGCCTCGATCTGCTGCTGTTGATTGCGCTTCTTTTTGCGCGGCTGCTGTTCCTCGGCGGCAGGTGCGGCCTGTTCGGCCGGGGCCTGCTCGGTCTGCTGCTGATCCCGCTTCTTCCTGCGCGGCTGTTGTTCCTCGGCGGCAGGGGCGGGTTGCTCTGCAGCCGGTGCAGGCTGCTCGGCGGCCGGCGCTGCCTGTTCGGCCTGCTGGCGTTTCTTTTTGCGCGGCAGTTCCTGGTCGGTCTGCTGACCATCTGCAGCAGGGTCGTCCTGGACCAGGATCAGTGGCGCGGCCGTGTGCTGCAAGGGGCCGAAAACGGCGTTGCCCTGCAACGGGGATGCGCCCAACGGCGCGGATGCCATAAGCAGGCCAAGTGCCGTACCTGCCAGTACCCGTGGTTGGCGTTTCATCTTAAATTCTCCTTGTGGGGTCCCATCCCTGCCCAAACTGTCCTTGACCGGATTGGTTCCGGTTTGCAGGCATTACCCGCACCCAAGGACGATTGACCGGCGTTTTGAAGGCAACTTCATGTTTTTCCTATGGTGCGGCCGGAACTTGAAGTCACACAACAGCTTGACCTTGCCGCATGCGGAGGCCACATCTCGACCCATAATGGAAACGCCGTTCTGGAAGACCAAGACGCTGGAAGCGATGACGCCCACCGAGTGGGAATCGCTGTGCGACGGCTGCGGAAAATGCTGCCTGTCTAAACTCGAGGACGAGGATACCGGCGAGATCTACTGGACATCAGTCGGCTGCCGGCTGTTCGATGGGCAAAGCTGCCGCTGTTCGGACTATGCCAACCGGCTGGCGCGCGTGCCGGACTGTGTCGGGCTGACGCCGCAGAATGTGCGCACCATCACGTGGCTGCCGAAAACCTGTGCCTACCGGCTGGTTGCCGAGGGGCACGACCTCTATTGGTGGCACAGGCTGGTGTCGGGAAGTGCCGAGACCGTTCATGATGCCGGCATCTCCATGCGCGGCCGCGTCCGCGCCAGTGAGACCGATCTGGCCGAGCCGGACGACTATTTCGACTATATGCTCGATGACGAGCCCTGAGCATTCTGGAACGGACGCTGCCATAGGGCGTTCTGCGCCATTGGACGTTTTTGACGGTCAGGATCGTTTGCAGCGGTGGAAGGGGCGGTTGCTTTCAACCTGTCGGGCAGATTAACCGAAAATGAACGGCCGGTTCGCGAAGAGTTCAGATTGCAAGGAGCATTCTCCCCCCATCGGTTCGACCAAGACGGGCGCAAGCCCTCAACAAGGAGAGAAGACAATGTTCAACTCATTCAAGACGGCAGCCCTTTCGGGTCTCGTAGCTCTCGGCACCCTTGCCGCAGTGCCCGCTCAGGCGGACTCGATCTATCTCGGCTTCGGCAACAACCATGACCGCCGCGTCGGCGTCTACACCGGCGACGATGAGGACGGCTTTCGCCGTGACCGCAATTGGCGCCGCTGCTCGCCGGACCGCGCCCTCGACAAGGCCGAGCGCATGGGCCTGCACCGCGTCCGCATCGTCGATGTCAATCGCCGCGTGGTGAAGGTCGCCGGCCGCCAGTATGGCGATCGCGTAGTGGTCGTGTTCGCCAATGAGCGCGGCTGCCCGGTTATCTATCGCTAAGAGAACCAGACTGATCTTCTGCGAAGATCAGTCTGGGATACGACCTTCTGCGAAGGTCGATCCGGAGGCATGTTCCTCTGCGAGGATCAGCCTGGAGTAGCGGCATGACCCTTCTAGGGTCAGCCAGGAGCCCCTTTCCCTCCGCGGAAAGGTGCGGCTCGAAAAAACCCCGGAGGCCAGTCCTCCGGGGTTTTTCATGTCGGAAATCTGCGGTTCCGGCCGACGGGTTCAGCAGAACCGCGCCCGGCCCGGCGGCCTGCTACTTAAGCTCGAATGTAACTGTTACCTGCACGGCGTAGGCATTCTCGCCGGCCTGCACGGGAACCGCGGCGCCTGCCGCATCGAAGGCCTTGGCATTGATCGGCATCGGCGCCGGCGCAACGTTCTGGTCGGTGATTTCCAGCACCCGGCCGATGCTGACGCCGGCGGCTTCGGCCAGCGTCTTGGCCTTGGCCATGGCATCGGCGACCGCCTTCCTGCGGGCTTCGGTGACGGCAGCTTTCGGGTCTTCGTTGGAGAACGAAATGCCTCCGCCCTGATTGACGCCGAGCGACACAGCCTTGTCGAGAATCTCACCTGTTTTGTCGATGTCGCGGATGCGCACCGAGAGTGTGTTGGTCACCTGGTAGGCGACAAGCTCGGCTTCCTGGCTGCCGTCCGGTTTGTTGGTGTAGTTGTAACGCGGGTTGATCTGGATGCCGGCGGTCTGCAGGTCGCGGTCCTTGATCCCTGCCGACTTCATTGCCGCGATCACGGCGGCCATGGCGTCGTTGTTGGCGTCGAGTGCCGCGCGTGCGGTCTTGGCCTCGCGCATGACGCTGAGCGTCAGCAGCGCCAGGTCGGGGGCCACGGTCGACTGGCCTTCACCCGACACGACGATGCGGGGCGGGGGCAGCGAATCGGCGCTTGCCATCGCCGGAAAAGCGATCGCGGCGGCAAGTGCGAGCGGCAAAATATGTCTGGTCATGAAAATCTCCTCGGTGTGCGATCCAGTCGCGCCTGTCGACTAGGGCGCGAATATGGGCTGATTTGGGCGATCTCGGCCAGCCCGTCCGGAAAGCCTTGTGCCGCGCAAGGAAAAACACTAATCCAGCGCGCGTGGGGCCTGTAGCTCAATGGTTAGAGCCGGCGGCTCATAACCGCTTGGTTGGGGGTTCGAGTCCCTCCGGGCCCACCATTGGCTTTCGCTGCCGTTGATTTAATTGGGTTTTTTGTGCTTTTTTGTCCCACTCTCTTCCACCCCCTCCAAAAGTGGGACATTTTCGTTCTCGTTTCGATCGAATACCAGAAGTGTCCGGGCAGACTGCGCCACTATCCGGCGGCGTGCCTTGCGGATGTAATGATCGGGCTGCTGATACGTCGTCCAGCCGTAAATCGCCTTCAGCTGTTCATGTGTGGCTCCGTTTTCTGCGGCAACGGTGGCGCCTGCCTTGCGGACCCCGTGGGCGCTGCAGTCCCGGAGCCCCGCTTCGTCGCACCATTGGCGCATCTTGTTACCAAGGCCGTTTTCCGAGAAAGGCCGACCATACTCGGTGACGAGGAATGTCAGGTTGCCGGCCGGGGCGAAGGAAAGCTCATCCTCGAGTTCTGGGAGCAGAGGCAGTTCGACGACAATCGCTTCCTTGCGCACCTTGCTCTTGTCGGTCTTGCCGGGCTTGATCCTGATCCACTTCTCCCAGGTCCCGGTATCCTTGTTGCGAACCTGGGTAATGTGTTGTCTGCCGAAGATGGCTGCATCTGACAGTCGCAAACCTGTGAACATGAAAATCGCCAGCGCCATACGAGCCATAGTGCCGCGCGCATGCCGTTTCTCATACTGGACGATCTCCGACACTTCCCAGGTGTGGAAACCTTCGCCATTGCCCGAAGTCAGGCGCTTTATTCCGTTTGCCGGATTGACCTCGACCATCTCGGCATCCTTGGCCCAAGCGAACATTGCGCTAATGGCTTTTGTAATATTGTTGGCTGCCCCCGGAGCGTCTGACCGGGTATCACGGAGCTCCTTGACGTGAGCCCGCTTCATGGCCGCGAATGGTAATGAACCCTTCGTCGAGAAGTCCGGATTGACTGGCCCGCTCAGCGGGTGAGGCAGTTTGCAAACGCCTTCGAGTATTGTTCGTCGTCGAAGCATCGTGCCTTCGCCGACCTCTGCGCCACCGCGCCGGAAATACTCCTGGCAAAGCCACATCAGACTGCCGCGAGGGGCCACTGGCCTCACTACAGGCCTGACCACATTCTGAGCCGAAGCATAGGGAACGCCAGCTCGCGCGCAGCGCACTTCTTCGTGGAACTCGGCTGAACCTGGCTTTTCTCGGAGACGGATCTTTTTTCTACCCGGTGCTCGGAAGTACAGCCGGATATTGCCGTGCCGATCCCTGTCTTCGACAACGCCTTTCAGATTGAATTTCACCATGGTGCTCGCCACGTCCATCATCTGCGATCCCAAGGATTATCGCTGGAGGACACGCCGTCAAGTTTGCTGTTGCGGTGTGGTAGCCGCCCGAATGCCTCTGCCAGTTCCTCCACGTCCCAGACATAGCGCTCTTTGCTGGGCATCCGCGGTTGTGGCATACGGCCATCCGCGACCATCTGGTCGAACGTCGTTGGGCTGACGCCGATAGCTACCGCTGCCTGTTCTCGATTAATGCCGAACAGGAGGAGCCCGCCAAGTGCGCGTTTCATTGGTTTTCTCGCTGCACATCGCCTCGCGGGCTGAGTTCCGCGACAGTGGAGCATTCACCTAAGAAGCAATCACGCTACCCTTTCCTTGGAATGCCTGGAATGGATCTGTCCGGCCAATGCGGCAAACGGCCGTAATGGCGTGAAAATAGGATAGCAGACCGCGGCTGCGGGGGTTCGAGTCGGGAGACCGCTACATCGCGAGACCCACTATCGCCGAAGCACTCTTCTGCTATCGGCGACGGTCAGCAAGAGCGTAAACGTCGCCGAAGATCGATCGAAATTAGGTGGCAGGGTCCCCACGGGCTCGATAGGCCAACTGCCCCTCGCCGTGCACCCGAGGGCGCTGCTTGAACCACAATCGTGCGCACATCGCACATAGATGCTATCAATGAAGATGCGCAGGGAGGGCGAACAATCGAATGGAGAATGAGGACAGGTCGCGAACCAGATCTGATCGGCGAATCGCCTTGCTCATCGACGCGGACAATGTGTCCCACGGTAAGATCGCAGCGATACTGGCGGAACTTTCAAAATACGGCACGGCCAATATCCGCCGCGCCTATGGCGATTTTAAACTTTATTCCCGCTGCTTCGTCGGTCAGGGCCGCCGCAGTCTGACACCCGGATGATTGCCGTTAGTGAATTCCACACCCTCTGCCTCCAGAACGACACGGATTTTGTCCTGGGTTTCAGCAGAGACTGCAGCGACGCGCTCACTGTCGCTCTCACAGCGTTTTACAGTAGGAATTGAAACGCCGGCCCGCTTGGCAAGCTCCGATTGTGATAGGCTGATCAAAGCTCGGGCCGCCCGCATTTGTGCTGCTGTCACCAATTTCTGTTGATCCCTTTAGATCATTGCGGTATGATCCAAAGGTATCAGTGGATACCCTTGGCCGGTTGTCGGGGGTGCGGCTAGACGCAGTGTTGACGCACCGTGCCTAGCCTGACCACGCCAAAGCTGTCTGGAGCTCGGATCATGGCTGATTCCGACAATACCACGACTTTGCCTTTCGTCATCGACAGGCAAGGCGATAAGCCGAACGGTCCCGAACGGCAAGCTATAGACCCGGCTTTAGGCCTTTGGAGCGAGTGGCGACAAGCTCGATATGCCTCATTGCTATTGTGTCGGGTGCAGCAACGTTTGGAGGCGCGAATGATGGCCAATACCGGAATTCCGGTATTGACCTCAGGCAAATCCTTGTCTCGGCGGATGGCGGTGGCCGCGCCGGAGGGGAGCGCCGAATATGCGGTGGCTCGCGAGGCAGAGGTGTTTGCCATGACCGAGGCACTCAAATTTCAGGATGCTATCCCGAGCGTTGCAGCTCCGTCGCTCGCAGGGATCATCGCAAAGCTGGAGATGATTGTTGGCGCCGACCGGGACATCGGCGATCCGACGGATTTCCCATGGCCGCACATTGCGTCCGTATTGCGCGACCTGAAGGCACTTGCGGGCGATCTGCCAGCCTACCGACCGGGCCGAACCATCACCCGTGCTGACGTGGCGCGACATTGGAACGAAGCCATCAAGCTCGTGACCGTGCTTTCGTATGAGGAATCCCAGCGGAATGCGCCTGTTTTGTGAACTTCGCGTAGCCGCAGTATGCGCGGGCCGGCCCTCACAAGGATGAGCTGGTCAGGTCCGACCGAGCAGGCGGCCTACCCAACCGGGCTTGGCAGGCGCTGGCGGTGTACTGTCTACGGTGAAGAAGGAATCCATGACGGTCCCCAGTTCGGAATCCTCAATCTCCGAGAGGACCTGGATCTGGTTCCGCAGTCTCAGCCGGATGATAGCTTCCCGCGTCACATCTTCCATAGCCGGACGGCCGAGCCGAACTGTCGCCCTGACCCAGGCCTCGGCGAACCCGCGCGCAAGCCGCGCGTCACTTCCGACGGATGGCCGTTCGGTGATCTGGACAAGAGCATCTTCCGTGAGCTCTGCCAGCAGCTCCCAGCGGCGGCCGGTCCGAGGACCTCTGTCGAGTATTCGCCCTCTCATCCACAGCCTCTGGAATGCATTGCGAATGCCGCCCTGAAATCGCTCGGCCGGCCTTCCGGCGAATCGCCATGCCACAAGGTCAGGCAGAACTACCGTCGCGAGGAACGCCCACACGTCATCCCGCAGTGCTTCTCCGCTTTCAAACTCAGGCACCTGTGCAAGGTGGATGGATGCAAGTTCGTCGAACCGAGCTCGCTCGATGGCGCTGCCTCGGTCCGGAAATCCGCAGGCATGCCCGATCTCGAGCAGAGCCGATCGGAGTGTCCGGAGAAACTCGTCGGGCACCGGGCTTCCACCGCTCGCAGCATAAGTTGCCTCGACAGGAAAATGGGCAGAATCCAGCCCAGCATCGACGGTCACCATGAGACCCGCTGTAGACGAAAGGCACGCGTCGACTGCGATGCGGTCGAGTCTCGGCAGTAGTGCCACGCTCATGCGCGAGCCTCCTCCGTCGCGACGTCCGCAGCGGCGAGAACCGCTGCATGGAACGAGGATGGTCTAAGATCGAGCATGCTCCGAATCGTCTGGATGTCCTGGCCGGGAAAGGCCAGCCGGATCCAGAACTCGACTCTACCTGCTATAGAGTTGGAGTCGCTCTCTGCGACCGCTTGCTCGAAATCGGACTGTCGCAGCGATGTCGCGATGATCTGCGTCATGACATCGGCAAGCACCACCTGGAGGGTGGCGCGATCGCCGGCGAGAAGACGCTCGGTGAAGTCGGGGCGATCGCTGTTGAGGAAAAGTCGAACAGCTCCACCGAAGTCCCGGTGGAGGTTGCCTGGAGCCCAGTGCAGGTACCATGGCGCATAGGCTTCCGGCCTTCCGGCGAAGCGGCGGGAGAAACTCAGCGATTCCATCGGGAATCTGGGCTCCTCGCCCTCGAGACGCAGATCGATCCGGTCAGACCAGAGCTTCGATGCGGGTCGCGACGGAGACAGCGTGTGGGCGCCTGAACCGGGGTGGCCGAGGAGGATCATTGTCTCGGCAAGAAGGCGCTGGGAAAGGCTGTGTCCTGCCACTCGCTCCTCGAGAAGAATTTCTCCAGCGCGAATTTCGCGACGCGTCGCTGTAACGATCGTTCGGGGCATGTTGCCCGCACCCGTGCCGACGCGCATCAACAGCACCAAGGCGAGCTGCGCGATGTCGATCCGCAGCTGTGAAGCGGCGATATCAAGATCGACAGCAATCCGGCGCCTGAGGGTCACGTCCCGTCCGCTGTCCCAGTCTGCAATCCAGGGATCTTCTATGACGACTTCACGACCGTTCTCGACAAGTACCCATGGGCCGGCATGTACGGCGTCGGTCCCTAGCGTCAGGAATGGAAAGGCGATACGGCTCATGCGTCGGCTGCCGCGGACAGTCGCGCGCCGAGGGTCACGGCGCAATCAGACGGCATCGCGACAGCCACCTCGAACCTGCCGACTCGATCACCGATCTCGATCCGCGTCCCGCTGCCGAGCGATTCTCCGAAGTCATCGCGAGCGTCGAGCACATGAGGTTTGATGGTCGACGGAGCTTCGGCTGCGGTGCCGCCGTCCATCACAAGTGCAGGTTCAAGAAGCAGCGAACTTGCCGCGCCGTCGCCCCTCACGACCATCTCGAAAACCGCGACAGGCCCGTCCTGGCCTTCCTCCAGTCTCAGGAACAAGGGTCGAGTGACGCCGCTGCCACCACGGCCTGCACCGCCACCACCGCCCCCGGGAGCTCGAGGACCTGCGCCTTCGCCTTCACCCTCGAGTACCCTTCCAACCTGGCCGGCGACCGGCGCAAGCGAGGGTCCAGTAGCGCCGGCGAGCGGCGGCGCCGCCGGCGGATTTGCATATTCTGCCGCGGCAACCTTGATGCGGCGGACGGCGATCCGCACGATACTGCGCGCCTCCTTGTCGGCGAGCGCCTCGAACTGCCAATCATCGTGGGCGGGCGGCTCTGCTTCTGCGAAGGCAGCCTCGACGATCTGCTCATCTGAAGCGACAAAGACACCAGCCCACTCGAATCGATCATCGGGAAGCTGCGGACCTTCGTAGTAGCGAACCACCAGTTCCACAGGCCGCATCACGGCGATCGCGGCGGATCGCTCCGGGAACAGGCTACCCTCACGACCTGCTGTCGAGATTCGATCTGCCCGGAGCCCTCGAACCATGCTCAAGTGACCAAGCATCCTGTTCGGCCGAAAGGAGCGTATCTCCTCGCCACTCGCCGGATCGGCCCGCAAGGCTTTCATTGCACGCGCGTAGAGATCCAGCGGAGGAAAGTCCTCAGGCTGCGGCAGCGGATATTCCGTATCGTCGATGAAAACGCGGAAGTGCATCTTCCGCGTCTCGGGCGTGTCCTCGATGAGGCGGGGCCAGAAGAACCAGAGCAGTGCCTCCTGCACGAGGCTCATCGCATGCTCGCCATCGGTGCCGACAAACGCAGGGTCAAGAATCATGATCGAGGTGCCTGATCGGGTAGCGTCGCGCCCCGGAAAGCCGATCGCGTCGGCTAGGTCCGCAGCCTCCTGGCCTTCGATCGGGTCGACGTACTCCTCGCGGTCGGCAGGAACACCCCACCAGTGCCTCCCGGTGAACCTTCGTCTCACTCCGTGCGGGTCGTCTGCGTCAAATGCTGATCCAAGCTGGGCAGCGATGAGGCGGCGGACCGCATCGCCTGCAAAGGAGGTCTGACTGTCGATCACGATCGTCGAACAGCGGCTCGCCAGATAGAGGGAGGTCTTGCCATAGCCGTATGTGCCGCCGCCGTGCACGGTGTTGCGGCGTGAACCCACGTTCCTCAGGAAATCGACAAAGTCGGTTGGCCCATCATCAGACGCCAGGTCAGCTCTGGTCGGTCCGGCGAGACCGGCTGTGCCGAAGTCACAGATCTCGAGCACGCGCAGGCTTTCGGAATGCAGGAAATCGTCGAGGCTGCCCGCCGCCTTGCCGTCGAGCGGTCGCTGGCTCAGTATCTCGACACGCAGAACCGCGGCCTGTTGCGGATCAAGCGTGCGCAACCGAAAATGGACCTCGGCTCCGCCGTCGGACAAGGCGGCATCGCAGCTGTTCTGCACGGCCTCTCTCACCACCGTCTGGACAAGATCGATCGAGGGCGCACCGAGCAGCTTCAGATAGCCGTCGGCGGCCAGGTTGCCGGATGCTGAATACGCCTCGGAGTGCAGTGTCAGGGGTGGTCGAGGCATGCGATCATCTCGGTGACATGAGCGTCGGCACGAACGGCAGCCAGACGGCTGGACTCGGCAGCGACAAGGTCGATTGAGTAGAAAAGGCTGGTAACGCCTGTGGGCGGCGCCCCGGTCGCGAAGCTCTCCGGGATGATCCTGGGGAAGTCGTCGCCGACAACATAGTGATGCTCGCCCTCAAGATGAAAGTTCGCCCTGTTCCACACCGGAGCGTTCGGATCAGCGCAGCCGACAGCCGCAAGAAGATTCCGGACCTCAAGGGAGTCCGATGCCATCGACGTGGCTTCTGCGGCCAGTGTCGATACGGAAAGGTCGCCGCCCGTCGACTGCTCGAGCTGATAGAGCACGAGATGCAGCACGCCTCCCGTTGGAGCGAGCAGCTGATCGACCGAGGAAATCTTGACCGAAAGGCCAGTCACTCTCGCGGAGGTCTTGACCTCGAGCGCGAGGCTGCCGGCGCGAAAATCATGACGTTCCATCATGGGGCCGCGCCAGAGCCGCCAGGCGCGCGCATCAAGCCGAAGCATCCGCCGGAGCATCAGGAGCTCGCCGACGAGACCCCTCACTTCCTGGGTAGTTGCTCCAGAAGCCGGATCGGCGAGCAGCGATCTGAAGTCGTCGAGGGTCGACGCGCAGGCGTCGACTGGAGACGAGCCAGCCCTGATACGCTTCATCATCTCTGCGCTGACATCCGCAAAGACCCCGTCCAGCCCGGCTGCCAGGCAGACAATGTCAAGGTAGCGTACCGAGACACCATTCAGAGAGTAGGTCGTGATGCCGATCCCAAGCGACGGACTGCTCGGAACCTGCGCGATCCGTTCGCTGTGTCTTATCGGGAGGAGCACGCGCAGCTCGCCCGCATTGCCTAGCGCAAGGCGAACGCTTCCGAAGCCAGTCTCGATTCCTGTATCCACGCTTGGAATCCCGAGCTCGCTCGATGCGTGACCACCACGGCGCAGCATGGACCACTCTTCGAGCGATGGCTCAGTGGACACGACCGGCCTCGAGCTGTTCTGCGATCTCGTCCTCGATGTCTTCGAGATCGTCTGCCGATGGTGGTTCCAGTCTCACACTGTAATATCCGCCTGACCCGTCTGCCGACCCGGGAAAGACAATCCCGAAGCCGACCAGATCACCGACGGCTTCGAGGCCGACGCGCTGGCCCGACGGCCTTCTCGGCGTCGAGTTCCTGTCGATCGGATAGAGAAGCAGGAGCGGCACGTTGCCGACGACGCCGGCGCGCACGGCCTTCAGCCTGGTCCAATCTGTCTCTGCCGCGGCGTCTCCGCCAGTACAGTCGAAGAGGACGTCCCTTCGCGACATCAGCGCCTTGATGTCGGCGAAATCATCCGGCCGCTCCAGTCGCGTTCTTGTCGAAAGTCGTACCGGGCCAAGTTCGCCCATCGGTGCTGCCGACGGTTCCCCGCTTTTCGGTTCCACGACTCCGACGTTCCATGTCCGCGCGCTGTCGCCAGATGCCTCGATGTATCCCAGCAGGAACTCGGCTGAGAGCTCCCTGTGGGACGCCTGCACAGAGTATGCCCGAAGAAACTGCACTATCAGGCGCCCGGGCACACCGCGAAACAGGATGCGCGCCGATTCCCGGTCGCGTAACCCGAGGTCGGTCGCCTGTGTCATCAGATGGGCGGCGGCGGTCCAGTTTCCCCTGACGATCTCAGGCCTGCGATGATCGAAGCGGATTGTCTGCACGTGCTTGCCGGCATAGCTCACGTCGGTGAGGATGGCCGCTCTCATCTTGCTTGCGGCAGTGATCGCCATCCCCGGGATCGACCTCACCCTGACCGCGAATTCCATCGGAGTCGTCTTGCGGACCGCATACTCCGCCACATCCCCCCTGATCTCGGCCTCGATGAGAGCGAGCGAACGGAACGCCGTGCTGAGCGAATCGGTCATCCAGATGCGCGGCATGTCCTCGTATCCGGGCCGATAGCCGAACCACCGTCCCATCTGCAGCAGCGTATCGTACTGGCTGGATGTGCGCAGAAAGTAGCTCACGCAGAGGCCCTCGATCGTCAGGCCGCGAGCGAGGATGGAGCCACCGATCACGATGTATGTCCTCGGAGAACCGTCATAGTTGATCCGATCGTCGCTGGTGCCGTTCTCGACAGGAACTTCCAGCGCCTCGAGGACCGCCGCCATGAATGGCATCAGCTGATGTCCGGTGACGTAGGGCAGGGCGCAGAGGTCGTCGGGCACGCGCTGCTGCTCGGCCTCCCAGAGACCAAGCATCCTTGTCCCAAGAGCAGATCCGGGGTCCGTGATCTGGTCGGCGATAACCTCGAGCCATGCCTTCACCAGAGTGGCCAGCCGCTCATGCATGATCACATACGCTGATGTGTGGATCAGCATCGACATGTGGCTGTCCGCATCGCCTCGGAACCGTCGCGCTGCGCAAGACGCCAGGAAATACAGGACCGCATCTTCGAGCGATTCCGTCATGCGTGGCTGAAAATGATCCTTTTCTGCCCGGCTCGGAGGCTGAAGGAACGCGATGTCGTCCTCCGGGATCTCCCGGATCATGTCGAGCCCCTCTTCTTCCGGCTGCGGGGAATCCGCGTCGACGGGCGGGCGGCCGAACAGACGCTCGGTCCCGAAATAACCATCCGGCGTCGGCAAGGCGGTTATGAAGTCCTTCGGGTAGAGGTCGTCGAGTTCCCTTCCCCCAGCGGGGAAAGGGTTGATGAGCACGTTGGCGAACGGCGTGGCGGTATATCCTACGTAGGAATTTGCCGGAATTTTCTTGAGGATGAGGCGGATCCTCTCGTTTATGCGCGTCATGTCGTACTCGCCCGAGGCCGTGTTCACACTCGCCTGGTCGCACTCATCATCGATGACAAGGACCTTCAGACGGCGCAGAATCGCGGGCAGGGTACGCTCGAGTGTGAGAAGCAGCTGTCCGAGCGGAGCAACATTCTTCTTCACGACTGCGAGCTGCGCCGCCCCATCCACGGGCATCGGAAAGCCGCCATTGGGCGGCATCCTGAAATCGCCCTGCTCGTCTTCCCGAGTCTGGAGCTGCCACTGGTCTCTCAGCCGATCGACCAGATCCTTCTGCATGCGCCCCTGGGTCTGCTTGCGAAGCTTGTTCGTGAGGCCAGCCAGAATGATCACCAGATTGTAGCCGGCGTCGACAGCCTTTGCGATGACGGCGGTCATGTTGGCGGTCTTGCCGGACTGAACGTGTCCAACGACCAGACCACGACATGCAAAGCTCTCCTTCGAGGGATTCTCAAGCAGCGAGACGATCTCGTTCGAGGCCTTGCCGATGCGGTCATCGACGGTGTCTGCGGACCAGCCCTTGGAATCGACGAGATACGCCCGCAACGCGGGCCAGTGACGATCAGTTTCCGCCGGCCCATGATACCAGTCCTGGCGGATTCGGAAGATCGAATTCACCCTGAGAATTTCGACGGGTCGAATGGATCCGCGAACCTGTTCGATGGCGGCAGCAAAATCCTGCTCGGTCTCGTCCGAGAAGCGGCCAAGGAACGGTTCGAGGTCCTGCCGGACGAGGCGAGCCGCGTCGTCCAGGCCGTCAGCCGATGACAGGCGCGCGCGCAACTGCCTGACAAACGCATCCATTTGTGTCGCTGATACCGACATCACCCGCCCCGCTGTGAATAGACTCATCGCCCCGAATGGACTTTGTACGCCGCAGGCCATCTGCTGCAAGCTGAAATGAAAAAAACGCGAACGACTTCGCCACTAGAACCGTACGCGAATATCAGCGTGAGTCTTTCCAACTAGCTTGGTCAGGCAACTTGCGACAGCTTCATTTCGTTTTCTGTTGCATCGCTTCTCTCGGCAGTCAGAATCACGAAAAGAGCTTCACCGATCCAGCGGGCGAGGAGAGGCGGCACCGCATTGCCAACCTGGGTATATTGCTGGGTACGATTGCCCTGGAAGAGATAGTTGTCGGGGAAGGTCTGAAGACGCGCCGCCTCGCGTACCGAAAGGCTGCGACATTGCATTGGGTCAGGATGGATAAAGTAGTGTCCATCCTTGGAGATATGACTCGTGACGGTCGTTGAGGGAGCCTTGGAGAGTTGCACCCGGAAGCGATCGGCAAACTTGCCCGAGTTCCAGTTCTCGTGCTCCGGTGCCAGCTCCTCCGGAAAATCCGACGCCTTCGGCGAGCGGCCGACGACTTCGGCGAAGACCGCTGCAAAGAAGTAACGGGCAAGATCGCTCGCCATATGGCTACGAGTCGCATGATTTGGCAGTGTCTCCAGCCTGGGATCGATCAGCCAGTCACGAAGGTCGGCTGGACAGGCTGGCGAGATGCCGACGCCCCGCGCCTCACGGCCAGGTATGTCGTTCAGGCTCTCGAAGGTCGTATGATACCGATGAGCCGTCTGCGCAAATGCTGCTTGCAGATCATCCGCGAGACCGGTGTCCACGTCGGCGACAAAGGCCATGGCGATGCTGACCATCTGTTTCCACTCCTCCCGGCTGTCGACGCCACGGCTGAGACCGCTGCGCAGCTTCGGCATCCCATCCAGTACATTGCCGACGGTTGCAGTCAGGCTATGGCGGACCATCAGGTCAGCGAGGGCGGAATCAGGCAAGTCCGCAGCCAGGTCGGACCTGAGGCCGACGACGATCACTCGATGGCGTGCTTGAGGAATTCCGAAATCCTCGGCACGAACTATGAAATCAGTGGCGCGTGGTTCAAACCTGCCAAAGCCGAGTTGTCCTCGGCTACGCGGATCCAGTGCAATCAGCCGGTATGGCTCTCCGTGCGGCCGGTCTCCACGCAGGTCACGAAGTACCTGATCGAAAATCCGATTCTCGCCATCGACCGACGAAGACAGCATGCCCTTGACGTTTTCCATGACAAAGGCCGCGGGCCGGAGTCGATCGAGGATGCGGATATATTCCCTGTACAGGAAGTGCTTTTCATCCTCGCTGGCCACATACCCTTCCTTGCCCTGGTTGCGAGCACGGCCAACGAGCGAATATGCTTGGCAGGGCGGACCGCCTATGAGGATGACATTGCCGCCACTTTCGGCCCGGATGGCGTCGAGTCGAGCGTTCAGTCGCCCCTCGGGATCCTCCTTGCCAAGCTCGAGTTGCCAGGCCTCCTCTTCCGCCGCGGCCCATTCCTTTGGGTGCTGTTTGGACCAGTCGGGTACTTCGCCCCCCTCATTGATCAGATTGTAGTAACTTCCAGGAAGGGAATTGCCAAACTGGCGCAGGAAGCTTCGCAGCTGCAGGGTCGAGTGCGCCGCCTTGTCCTTCTCGATCGACAGAGCGATCTTGAACGCGCATTTCCCATCGGCGCCGGAAACGCTCGAAAATCCCTCGGCCAGTCCTCCAGGACCTGCAAATATGTCAACAACTGCATATGTTGGCAAGAATCACGCTCTTTCGACCCCGGAGCAAAGGTCTGATTAATACCAGCTCTGCAGAGAAATGACAGGCTTGGATCGATGGCAGATGTAGTTGATCAGGCGACCCGTTCTCGGATGATGTCCGGCATTCGAGGGAAGAACACGAGGCCGGAAATGGCATTGCGAAAGGCGCTGCATCGGTCTGGCCTGCGATATCGATTGCACGGGGCACATTTGCCTGGCCGACCGGATATGGTTCTGTCTTCGCGACGGGCGGTAATCCTCGTTCACGGATGCTTCTGGCATCGTCACGCGGGTTGTCACTGGTGCAGCACACCAGCGTCCAGGCCGGAATTCTGGGCTGCGAAGTTCGATCGAAACATGACCCGAGACTGCGAGGTGGTCGATGCCTTGCATGCGGAAGGCTGGCGCGTCGCTATCGTCTGGGAATGTGGGCTTCGGGCAGCGTATCTCAATGAGACGGTAGAACGGGTGCTGGCCTGGGTATGGTCGGAAAGCGGTGATTTCGAAAGCGATGTTGTACGTCCACGTGTCGATTCTCCGCTGACCAGGAGAGCGTCATTGTGACTGGAGTGGCGAGTTGAGAAAGCCAAGGGCTAGACATTGGGATTGTGACAAATCCTGGGTATGATTTAAATGAAACCCAGGATTTGTCACGGAGCGACAATGTGACATATCCTGGGTATGATCGAAACGAGACCCAGGATATGTCACGTCATGGAACGGACTCAAACAACCCAACGCCAACAACTGGCTGCCCTCCTGGACACCCAGCCAATCATGCGCGCATACGAACTCCGCAAGGCCGGGATTGCGCCCGAGACGATCTCGCGCGCTGTCAACAATGGCCAACTCATCCGCATCTCGCGCGGCCTCTATCAACGCGCCGACAGTGAAGTCGAGACCGAGCAGGCGCTCGCAGAAGCTGCAAAGAGGGTCCCCAAAGGCGTCATTGCCATGGTTTCGGCGCTCGCCTTTCACGGGCTGACCGACCAGATGCCTCGCAAGATATGGGTCGCAATCAGCGCGAGGGACTGGGCACCGGTTCCTTCATATCCGCCGATCCGCATCGTCGAACTTCGTGACAAGTACATGGACCAAGGAATCGAGCATCATCGGATATCGGGAGTCGACGTTCCCATCTTCTCGGTCGAGAAGACGCTCGCCGATATCTTCCGCAACCGCAAGCTGGTCGATCGCTCGGTTGCAGTCGAGGGGCTGCGAGCTGCGCTCGACCAGCGCAAGGCAACACCCGGTTCCATCGCGGAAGCGGCAATGGCAGGTGACTCCTGGAAGATCATGCGCCCCTATCTCGAGGCTCTGACCTCGAATGGCTAACGGTACTACAAATCAGGCTGCCTCGATCAAGCAGCGGTTACTGAACCTCGCGCGCAAGGAAGGCCGGATCTATGAGGTCGTGCTGGTGCGCTACGCGCTGGAACGGCTGCTCTACCGCCTGTCTGTCTCGGACCAGCGCGATCGTTTCATTCTGAAGGGAGGGATGCTCGTTACCCTATGGATCGACGGTGGCAATCGCGAGACGCGAGACGCTGACTTTCTTGGTCACGGCGATGCCAACCCGGAAAAGCTCAGAGCTACATTTGCCGAAATCATGGCACTCGCTACCGACGATGGACTTGTATTCGATACCCAAGGCCTGACTGCAACTACGATCCGCGAAGAGATGGAATATGGCGGGGTTCGTCTACGCACAACAGCCTTTTTGGAGCGGTCCAGGATCCCAATTACGATCGACATAGGGTTTGGCGACGCTCTAGCCGCAGCGGCGCAACCGCTCGCCTATCCATCGTTGCTCGGCATGGAGACGCCGCAGATACGGACCTATCCCCCGGCAACTGTTGTCGCTGAGAAATTTCAGGCCATGGTCGCGCTGGGCATCGCCAACGGTCGGATGAAAGATTACTACGATCTGTGGGCGATCCCCAAGGCAGTCCCTCTCGCTGATGCTGATCTGGATGCTGCCATCCGGGCGACTTTCGAGCGACGGCAAACCGACATTCCTGCCGATCGACCGCCCGGCCTTTCCGGAACCTTCTTGAGGGATGAGACCAAGCAACGCCAGTGGCGGGCCTATGCACAATCGATCGACCACGATGGTCTGCCGCTGGAGGAGGTCGTCGACGCTGTCTGGGCGCTGGTTGGTCCATCGTGCGTACGCATCAATTCGTCTGTCGGCAGACAATCTGCTTCGTGATTTTGGGTCTGCCATGGCGCAAACCAGCGACTTGTTGGGTATGCGACCAGCGCGGACAACGGTGTTCACAACGGCCTGCTACCTCACCACGCAATCCATCCAGTGTTTGATATGGGCTTTGTCGACATCGATCCGGCACGTCAAGGATTGCTCTTTCCATCCGGCGGTACAGACGGAAGGATTCGAAACAGCATAAGGGACAGCGCTGCTCATGAACGGAAACCGACGGGCTGGGAAGCAATGCACTTCGCAAGAGCTGGGCGTCTTTACCATCGCAGCCTGAAGAAATCAGCGGAAGCTGCGTGCACGAATGGCTACATTTCCTGCGCGAATGTCGGATGGGAAGAGCTTCTTGCCATTTTCGACCCGCCGACGAAGCTCTGTTCTCGACCTATGACTGCTACTGCAGAGCTATTCATAAAGGTAGAACGAGTTGGAAAATAATGCGAACCTTGACGCCATGGCGAAAGCCCTCGATGCAAGTGGCCAGTATCGCGTTCTGCGTAGGCTACCATCACGGTTGGTCATCGAGCCGCCCGATGGTTCGGAAATGCGCCAAGGCTTGTTCCTGGATGTGGAAACGACTGGTCTTGATCCGGTGAACGACGAGATCATCGAGCTTGCCATGGTTCCGTTCACCTATGGCCTCGACGGTCGAATTTTTCAGATACGGGAGGCCTTTCAAAAATTTCGACAGCCCTCGACACCCATCCCGCCAGCGATCACCGCCCTCACGGGCATCACAGATGAGATGGTGGCGGGGCAGGTGATTGATCCTGCGGAGGTCGGAGTGTTCGCCAGCGATGCGGCCTTGGTGATCGCACACAACGCTGCATTTGACAGGCGCTTCGCTGAGCGCCTCAGCGATGTGTTCGCAACTAAGCCGTGGGCTTGCTCTATGACCCAGATCGACTGGGGCAATGAAGGTTATGAAGGAACCAAACTAGTTTACCTGGCCATGGGAGCGGGGTTTTTCTACGACCGTCATCGAGCCGCAAATGACTGCATGGCAGCGATCGAACTTTTAGCGTCGCGGTTGCCCAAATCTGGTGTGCCGGCCATGCGGCACCTCTTGGAGAGGGCAAGGTGTCCGACCTGGCGCATTTGGGCTGAAAATGCACCGTTTGATCTAAAGGATATTCTAAAAGCTCGAGGCTATAGATGGAACGGCGTTGGAAACCCGGGCCCTCGCGCCTGGTACATCGACGTAGATGACGACGCCAAGGAGTCGGAATTAATCTATCTTCGTATTGAAATATATCGGCGTGAGATCGAACCTCTGGTACGAAAGATAACGGCCTACGAGAGATTCTCCGATCGATCATGACGCCTTAGAGTTTCAAGGAATTGAGCGCTGTTTCAGGCAGGACAGAAGAGTAACCGGGGGGTGTTTTGTCGATCGAGCGTTTGAAGCCAACCATTAAATGTCTCAGCAGGGAATCGGTGCTGGTTCAGGCGTGGAAAAAGACTTCCTCCTACATTCGATACCACAATTGGTTCTCCGATACTCTGGAGCTCGACAGAATTGCGATCAATCTGCCGGATTTCATCGCAGATCTCTCGAATGAAATATCAAGCGGTGGTCTCGCTGGCAGTGAACCTCTGCGGATGGTGCCCGCTCCGAAAAGTCAGAGATGGCGCGTTCAATGCAGAAGGGCAGTGGCAGCCTTTGAATGCGGGGAAGACGGCGTCGAAGATTCGGCCACTCGCTCACGTGACTTTAAAGGACCAGGTTATCGCGACCGCGATGATGTTATGCTTGGCGGACAGGGTTGAGACGGCTCAGGGAGATCCACGAATTGGGCTGGACTCTGAAAATCTGAAGTCGGTTACCTCCTACGGTAACCGTCTGTTCTGCGACAGAAGTGCAGGACAACTCATTCACAGGTGGGGCGCGTCAAAGCTCTATCGCGGATTTTACCAGGATTATCAGAGGTTTCTGGTCAGGCCGGAATCAGTAGCAGAGCCGCTCGCCGACAAGGGCGCGCGCGTGGTGATACTTCAGTCGGATCTTCGCCAGTTTTATGATCGCGTAACGCCGGATCTCCTCCGCGAACGTGTTGGAGCCTTGCAGGAAGATCATGAGGAAGGGACTTTCTTCGACCTCCTTGGCCGATTCATGGATTGGCGTTGGGCTGTCCAGGATCTGGATGAGGTTCAGATCTACGCTGAGCAAGCCGGCTTAACCGCATTCAATCGTGTCGCCCTTCCGCAAGGCCTTGTTGCTTCGGGCTTCTTCGCAAATGTTGTGCTTCTCAATTTTGACAGAGCGCTAAAGCAGACGGTAGGCAGGGAGATATTTTCTGGTGCCGAGCTTCATGACGCGGTGCGCTATGTAGACGATTTGCGCCTGGTTCTGACGGTTGGGGTGAATGTCGACGTGGCCGATGTAGAAGGCGGCCTTTTTCAATATCTGCAGGAACGGTTGCAGGAGGAAGCACCGGGTCTTGAGCCATCTGCGGAGAAGACCCTCGCTACTGTCTTCCGTGGTGATGAACGTCCGCTGGTTCGGCAGAGTCGACGCATGGCTCGGATTCAGACGGCCATCTCCGGCGGTTTCGATGTGATTGCCGGTGGGGATATTCTCGACTCTGTGCTCGGTCTCGTGCGAACTCAGGAGCGGCTTGCCGAAAGTGAGGATGTCAAGGACAAGCATCCTTTTTTGGCCGTCCCCGATGTGCGTGATGCAACGGTCGATCGATTTGCGGCCGGCCGCTTTCGTACCACTTACAGATCGCTGAGGCCCTTGTTGTGGCAGCAAGACGCTGAAAGGGCAGCGGCCGACGCAGACGATCAGCTGAGTCAATTTCGCGGAACGCGGACGAGAGCCGAGCTTGATGACGAAGCTCGAGCGTTTGCGATGGGTCTGATCGCAAAATGGGTGGACGATCCATCAAACGTCCGTCTCCTTCGGATTGGACTGGACTTGTGGCCGGCTGCGGACGTGCTTCAAAGAATCCTGGATCTGTTAAGGCCATTTACCGAGAAGGGTGGTCTGCGAAAGGCCCCGCGCCGAGTAGCGTGGTATTGCCTTTCTGAAATCTTGAGAGCGGGGGCCACTGAAACTGGCTTCGTCGAAGATACCGAGGCGCTATCAGATCAGCTTGACATCGCCAGATACAGGGAGGTTTTGCGCAAGGAAGCCCGAAGGCTGGTCTTCCAAAATGCAGTTAAAATTCCTTGGTATTTGAAGCAACAGGCACTTCTGTATCTTGCCACCAATCCGCCTGCGGATTTCAGGCAATTGCGTGGAAGAGGAAATTCAGAGACACGGCACTATCGTGAACTCATTCGGTTTCTGTTGGGCGAGAGTAAAGGACTGGGGGCCGTCGACTACGCCACCTACGCTATCTATGCGCGAAGATCGTTCCTTGGCGAGGCGCAATCGGTGGAATTGGTCCAACGCAGTATGACGCCCGCACGACTCAATCGCGTAGCCGCTTTAGATCCCAATTTCGCACGGGAGATTATTGAC
Source organism: Mesorhizobium sp. M0772 (assembly GCF_040320135.1). Lineage (NCBI taxonomy): Bacteria > Pseudomonadati > Pseudomonadota > Alphaproteobacteria > Hyphomicrobiales > Phyllobacteriaceae > Mesorhizobium > Mesorhizobium sp. M0772. The sequence continues at coordinate 57,364 of NZ_JAMYPB010000035.1, forward strand.
GCATTTCCGCAGCTGAAAGGCGATCTGACTCCTCGAATCGTTGCTGACCTTGGGCTGAACCAATTCGTTGACGGCTCCGAAAAGATGACCCTGGCGTCAATGGTCTTGTCGTCAGCGACGCGGGAGGTTCTCAGGAACGAGCTTTCGCTCCTCACTTTTGCTTCGGCCTTTCTGGACGCGCTTTCTGATCGGCCTCCTATTGGCGTTATCACTCCATCGGATATCACGCTGACAATTTCTTCAGATCCAGATCGATTAAAGCGGGTGGAGGAGGTGGGTATCGCGAGTCCTCGGCATCTCGCCGGGCGTTCGTTGTACGAGCCCCCTTCGTGGATTGAGGAGTCTGGGCGATGGCGTTTCCAACTGGGGTATCTGCTTCGGTTCATCCTTACGGCGCAGCAGGATTTTACGAGGTTCGTGAGGCCCGTGCACTGGAAAGAACGCTGCGAGATCTATCGGCCGCCCGAGAGCCACTGGTATCAACGGATCTACGGTCTTTTTAGCGGACACGCTGCCTTCGGCGACGATTGGCTGCCTATTTCAGAATGGACGGAGAATCTGTTGTTCCGCTTGCTCTCTTGGCCCGGTTGCCCGGGGCATGATGCGGTTGGCCAAACCGTGGGAGCGATTGAGGAATTCAAGAACGACATCGCAAAACGAGTTGTGTTCCTTCGCGGAATGCAAGGGTCAAGCGTAGCCCTCATTCCGATGCATCTTCCCCGAATCTATGTCGGTGAGGGCGATCATCCGTTGCGGGCATGTATAGTTCAAACGGTAGTGCCCGGAGAAAAAAGTGATTTCGATCCTTCAGACCTAACGCTGTCAAATCCTGCAATGCGGATTCGGCATCGCAGGCATTTGTCGGCGGCACTGGCGGCGGTCGAACGTGCTTTGGCCTTGCGTGAAACCCACAAGGGCCGAGAGGGCCGATTGGATTTACTGATCTTGCCCGAACTGGCCGTCCATCCTGATGACGTCCAGACGCATCTGGTTCCCTTTGCGCGAGCCTACAAGGCTACGATCCTAGCAGGGCTTACCTATCAAAGTCTGGCGTCGGGCGGACTTTTGGTAAACTCGGCCCTTTGGATCATGCCCACGCAAGATGCAACCAGAGGGCTCCAGATTCTGATACGACGTCAGGGCAAAGGCAATCTCGCTCCAATGGAGTTGTCGCTTAATCAGCCGACCACAAAAATCCAGCCGTTCCGCCCTTGCCAATGGCTGATCGGCTATCAGTGGTCGTCGGTTTCCACAGCCGACCCACTCTGGTTGACTGCCGCGATCTGCTACGATGCCACCGACATCCATCTCGCTGCTGATCTGAAGAACCATTCTGACGTCTTTATCGTGCCCGCTTTGAACAAAGACGTCCCAACTTTCGACCAAATGGCTTTGGCGCTGCATTATCATATGTTTCAGATGGTAATTGTCGCCAACAATGGGCTCTTTGGGGGAAGCAATGCATATGCCCCATTTACAAATTCCTGGGAGCGGCAGGTTTTCCATATGCACGGACAGCCACAGGCCTCGATCGCTTTCTTGGAAATCGATCACATTGCGGCCTTCAAAGCGCGGAAGATACCGTCCCTGACCGGTCCTGCCGCCTCGGCTCCCCTAACCGGTACTTCCGCATCGGCCCCATATCAATTCAAGCCACCACCGGCAGGTTATGGCAGCAAATAGCTTTCAGCGCAGGATCGAACCCAGATCATGCCACTACGTCTTCTTCTTTGCGCCGCTTCTCCTCGGCGGCGAGATACCTAAGGTGAGCGATCTCTGCCTGACGATCCGCTTCGTCCAGCTTGGTGACGAGCTCGACTGCCGAGTCCTCAATGGTCTTCACGATGGATTTCAGTGCTGAGTCTGGCGACGCTTTTCTGGTTTCCTGCCATTCGGTTGCCCAGGAAACGCGGGGGTAGGGCGAATAGGCGATTAGCCGCAGACGGCCGCAGGGAAGTCCCGAGTGGTCGTCCAAGTGTGGTCGGCAGCGTGACGATTGGGTTTGGGCGGTACATAGTCGGCATCTCGAATGTAGTCGCCGCCTACGTAACGTAGCAGAACCTCCTCTGACATCTCGACAACCGCAAGGCCAATAGCAACGGCGCCCACATAGACAACTGTAGGGCGATAGGGAGACCAGAGACTGCTGTAGTGGTATCCCCGTGGTTTGGGGCGTTCTTCGCGCTCGTCGATCGCCTGGCCCCTGAGTTGCTCGCTGGACGGCGCTAAAATCACGCGATGGCCGTTAGATTGAGGGCGTTGAAAAGACCGTTTGCAAAGGCGAGCGTCTTTTCGAGACATGCTTTTGAAGTCGTCAGGTCAACGAGCAGCTTCGTGTAGGGCCTGAGATAGGCGCCATCGTCGACTGGCCGGCCAGCTTCGAAATGAGCCTTCGCGCCACCGATAATGGCATGAACCTGATTTCTCGGTATGCGGGCCTGAGCGGATTTCGGTCGTCGCTGCGGATAATTTGGTCTGGAGTCGGGGAGGAAGCTCACCTTCCTTTGACGAGAATGGTTGGTCGCCCGGTTGTGCTTCGGGGAGGGGGGCAGGTGCCTGGCCTTGGCGACGGCCAGTTTAGCCCAATACCCTCTCTCCGGCCGCGGAACATTTAGTGTGGCTCAAACGCGAGCCATGTAGGTATCGGACATTTCGGACTGTTCCGCGACCTTGTCATGGGTTTGGACCAAACCAGCTGGTAGAGTTGTTCTCGCGATATCAAGGCAGGCTCACCTCGCATGCATTTTCATTCGGTTGGTCGTCTCGATGGCGTCTCAGCCGTAGTCCAAGTCAGTGATCATCGCCCTTGGGTCGCGGGCCGCGCCAATAGCGGCGCACCGACGACCATTTTTTCTGGTCTCCACGCCTCAACTCCGCCAACGGACGGAGCATGGAGATTTTCAGGGAGAACGCAGCGATTTTTAGACCACGCCAATTGTGGACTTCCTTGCACTTAAGTGCCCTTGGCAACGCTCGCCGCAAAAAGTGGCTTCCAACAGTTTGGTAGATTTCAGCTTGAACTGCCTTTCAAATTTCTGCGACCAGCGAATGCCGGAATCGGTGATTGCGTGTCGCTGCAACTAGGCGCATGTCTAGGAACCAACCGTCCCACAGACTATATTGCTGACGACTTCCTGCTTTGCGCCGGCGCGCCAAGGCGCCCCGACTCTAAAAGGACCAGAAGATATGATGGAGCCCGAGAAGGGGGCATCGGAAGAGCCCCCCATCGACGAACGTCTGACAAGGCTCATCGCAAGTGAGGAGCTTGTGGACTCCCTTGCAACGTTCGGCGACGGGGGGTTGAACATCGCAACGCAAGTCCTTGGCGGGTTTCCAGTCTTTGGCGCTTTCGTCAACGGCTATCGTGCGGTCGCGGATATCAGGAAAGAGATGGAGTTTCGCAAGATCGTGCGGTTCTTGAATGGTCTTGAAAAGGCATCTGCAGAAGACCGTCAGGCCTTCACCAAGAAGCTGCGGGACGAGAACAGACTCGAAGAGTTCGGGCAAAATGTCCTGCTGCTGCTCAGTCGTCTCGACGATATGAGCAAGCCGGCCATCATCGGCAGGGTGATGGCCGCGCATATCGAAGGTAAGATCAACTACGACAAAGCCATGCGATTGTCGGCGATTGTCGATCGCAGCTATGCCACAGACCTCGACTATCTGCGGACCTTCAAAGAAGGTGTACAGCGTGGGGGTGCGGATATAGCGACGATGCTTTTTTCGGTGGGTCTTCTCGCAGATCGGGGCAGTGATGGTGGGGAATATTCAGATCCTGAAAGCGGCGGCACCCTATTCGCCCTGAACGAATACGGCGAGCTGTTGCTCAAATATGGGCTCTAAGCCAAGCCGCTGATCCCCTAGGTGGTTATTTGAAACAAACCATACCTTGCGAGGGATGGACCCGTCACCGACATGATCATGGCGCGGCGAGCCGGAATTAGGAATGGAGAGCTACGTCGCTCAATTGATCCGTATCCCAAAGGTCAATAGCCCATCGCCTAAGTCTGGAAAGGGAGGGTCTTGACCCATATCGTCATGAGAGGTCCGCGTCCGTGCGGACCACCGAGAAGTCTGAGTCCATTATGCGGCCCTCCTTCACTTCTCTTAGACGCTTCCCGCTGAGGAGCGCGCGCGGGAAGCTGCTCCATTTCTTCATCGCGGCTCGCTTTTCGGGCATGTAGTTCCAGCGATCGCAGATCTATAGAACTCGCGTCCTGCAGCGTATGTTCTGCGACCGGTCGGGGATCTCCTTTGGTCAGGCCTGCGTGTCGCCAAGCTCTGCCCACTCTTCGAATATGTTGACCTCGCCGTCCCCGCTTCCATCGATACAGAGTGCCGTGACGTGGGTTTCGGTCGGCTGCATGGAGCGAAAGATCCACCTGTGTCGGCGCGGGTCCAAATGTTCGTCAATCTCAAGTCTGATCTCACCATTTTCGCAAATGTCGATCGCGAAGCTGTCAAGCGCGATGGACAGACCGTATCCACGCGCTTTCACATAGGCCTCCTTGAGAGTCCAATACTTGAAGAACGTGCGCGCAAGCTGGGCCTCTGCCGTCCGACGGAACGCAACGCGTTCCGACCGCGCAAAGAACCGGTCAACGATGTCTAGGTGCGGCTGCTGGATTCGTTCGGCGTCGACCCCCACATCCAGAGTGTCGCTGAACGCGCACATGATGAGCCCGTCAGTGTGCGAGACATTGAATCGAATGTGGCGGAATGGCGTTGGCTCGATAATTTCGGGCCGGCCATAACTATTGACGGTGAAGTGCCAATGGCGCGGCGCGACGTCGGTCATCTGCGAAAGCTGCATCCGCAACAGGGCGCGACATGTAATGAAAGTCCGCCGACTGGCCTCGATGCGATACTTCGCTGCTCGTTGAAGCTCTTCAGCAGTTAGAAATCCGGCTGCCCGCGACAAGCCTTTCACGTCATTAGCCGCGATCGGCTCAATATAGACCGTACGAACGGTGCGTGAGATCTCAGACATGCTATGATTTCATAAGCCTACTATGTTGTGCACTTCAAGACGGAAACGAAGTCGAAAGAGGCGAAGCATGACTCGCGGCTTTGCTGAGTGCTAAGATCACATCGAACGTTGGATTCGATAGATGCGCGACCTGCAAGATCCCGTTCTACCGGAGGCGCTTTCAAAACGCATATCCGCGCTCTCGCCGGCGAAGCGAGCGCTCTGGCGTCAGAGAGCGGCGATTACTCGCGACACCTCGCCATACGATCGCCTTGAGCCGGACCCTTCCGCTGCGCTGACGCTGTCCTTTGCACAGGAGCGCCTCTGGGTCCTTCATCAGATGGATCCTTCCGGTTTTGCTTACAACGAGTTTCAAGCCTACAAAGTGTACGGAAGTCTAGACTTCGCGCTTTTCGATAGAAGCATCGACGCGATCATTCAGCGCCACGACGTGTTGCGCACGGGCTTCTCGATGATCGACGGCAGGCTCGTCGCAACATTGCATTCGGTCAAGCCCTTCACGAGCGAGATCATTGACCTGCGTGGAGAAGAACCCCACGAGGCGCAGACACTGGAATCGCTGTGCAGGTCCGAGTCGAGACGCCCATTCGATTTGACTGCGCCGCCACCGTTCCTCCGGGCCACGCTCGTCCGTTTGGATAGTGAGAGCGCGATCCTTCTCACGTTGCATCACATCGTGACTGATGGATGGTCCACCGGGATATTGCTCCAGGAGTTCAGGCGCTGCTACGAAGAATTGCGCACCGGCTTGCCGGCACAGCTGGCCCCTCTATCCATTCAACATACTGATTTCGCTCGCTGGCAGCGCGGACGACTTGATACCCCCGAACTCCGGTCGCAACGTCAATTCTGGCGGGAAAAACTGAAAGACGCCCCAGTTCTCGATCTCCAGACGGATCGCCCGCGGTCAACGGAGATTTCGATGGACGGCCGCCGTTGCGGTTTCGTTGTGACAGCGGCGGTAACGGGACGACTTCGGGCTATCGCACAAAGCACAGGCACCAGCCTGTACATGGTGCTCATAGCAGCGTTCGCGCTTCAGCTCGCTCGCCTTTCCGGCCAGAAGGATGTGGTGATCGGCTCGCCGACCTCCGGTCGGACGGCCCCAGAACTCGAGGCTCAGATCGGCTGTTTTTTCGAACTGTTGGCACTGCGTATCGATGTGTCGCTGGATGAGCGCTTTCTCGACCTCCTAACGCGCGTCCGACGCATTGCTTTGGAAGCGCTAGAGAACCAAGACGTTCCGTTTGAAGTCGTTATCGATGATGTAGAGCCGGCCAGGGCCCCTGGCGTCACCCCGATCTTTCAGGTCGCCTTCTTTTGGCAGAACTTTCCCAATCTGCAGGAAGACCCTTCGGGTCTTCATCTCGACCCGATCACTGTCCCGATCGAGAGCGCGAAGTTCGATCTTTCGCTGATCATGCGAGAGGATGCTGACGCCCTTGCTGGAAGTCTCGAATTCCGCACGGCTATTTTTGACCAGGCGACCGCGCTCCGGATGATCGATCAGTTCCTGAACATCGTCGAGGAAATCTCGACAGCGCCGGAGATATGCCTGCGCGAGGTCTCCTTACTTTCACCCGATGCCCGTCGAATGCTGCTCAAGGACTGGAACCGCACGGACCGAGACTTTGGTAGCGACCAACGGTTTCCGACGCTCTTTGAGGCAAAGGTGCGGGAATGCAGCAGGGATATCGCAGTTCGAGCGCCCGATGGTGTGCTAACCTATGACGACTTGAATTGTCGTGCGAACGCGTTGGCGCGACAACTGATGCGGGCCGGGATCGGTAAAGATCAACTCGTCCCCATTCATTGCAAGCGTACCCTCAACCTTGTCGTTGCCATCCTGGCGGTGGCCAAAGCTGGTGGAGGATATCTTCCACTCGATAGTCGGATGCCGCGAATACGCATTGAAAGAATCTTGGCCGAGGTTCAGCCCCGCGTTACACTAACCGAGACGGGTCTCGACCCGCCGTGGCTGCGGGACATTACTGAGACTTGGGTTTCCACCGATTGGAATACGCCTGACGTCGAGACTGGCCGCAATCTCGATTTGGCCGCGGCAGCCGACAGCTTAGCTTACGCAATCTACACCTCTGGCTCGACCGGGGGACCGAAAGGCGTTTTAGTCGAGCATCGTGCGTTGACAAACGTGTTAATGTCTATCGGTCAAGATCTCGGAGATTGCGCCCGTACAAGATTGCTCGCATTGACGACAATCTCGTTCGACATCGCATCTCTCGAATTGCTCCTACCCCTGGTGCATGGCGGGACTTTGGAGCTGCTGGGGGAGGAGATCTGCGGGGACGCCGCGCGTCTTGCGGCCGAGCTCGACAAAACCACCGGCCCCCATATCGTTCAGGCCACTCCAGCGACGTGGCAAACACTGCTTTCAGCGGGTTGGGCCGGCCAATCGGATCTCACCATCCTTTGCGGCGGAGAGGCTATGTCGCCGGAACTCGCCGACGCACTCTTCTGTCGATCGGGGTGTCTTTACAATATGTACGGGCCGACGGAGACGACGATTTGGTCCCTGATGACGCGCATCGAGCTGCCGCGGTCACCAATAACGCTGGGGCGCCCGATCGCGAACACGCAAGCCTATGTTCTCGATGACTCGCTACGGCCGATCCCTGTGGGTGTTGTCGGTGACCTTTTCATCGGCGGTCATGGGGTGGCGCGCGGCTACATCAATCGCGACGATCTGACCGCGTCACAGTTCCTTCCCGACCCATTTCGTGGCGACGCGGCTCGAATCTATCGCACGGGTGATTTGGCGAGTTTTCGGCCCGATGGCTCGATCAAGTTCCACGGACGCTCCGACAGCCTGATCAAGATGCGTGGGTGGCGTATCGAACCCACGGAAGTGGAGGCGGCGCTAGCAGAGCACGCGGACGTCGCGATGAGCGTTGTGACTGTGGATCCCACGACGCAGAGCTTACGTGCGCACGTCGTCCCTATTGCTGGTCGCAACCCGCACCCGCGCGAACTGCGAAAACTCCTCGCGCAACGACTGCCGCACTACATGGTGCCCGGCCTCATCGGCATCGTGGATCGCCTTCCCACGACCAGTAATGGCAAGATTGATCGATCGAGTCTTCCACCGATCGAGGCTGCCCCAGGTGACGACGATGAGTCGCCACCGGTCTCGGATGTTGTCGAAGACGTCGTCGCTTCACTCTTTGCCCGGGCGCTCAGCAAGCCGGCTGTCTCACTGAGTGCGAGCTTTTTCGAGCTTGGCGGTCATTCGATCTTGGCCGCTCAGCTGTCGGCCAGCATGGGCGAGACGTTTGGGCGGACCGTCTCGATCCGCGAAATCTTCGAAGCTAGTTCGGTCCGCAGCCTGTCGGATTTGGTGCGACGTCGGGTGGCCCAGAATAACCCGAGACAATCCCATCGCATTGCGCGTCGACCGGGGCCTCGCACGATGTTGCTTGGTCGCGCTCAGCAGCATCTGTGGACGCTGTACCGGGCTTGGCCTGAGTCACCCCATCAAAACGTGACGCGCGCAGTGCAAATCGACGGCGTCTTCGACGCCGATGCCCTGCAGCGAAACATCGATCTCCTTGTAGCTCGGCATCCTATTCTCGGGAGGGCGTTTGATGACACGGATGGGATCGTGAACCAATCCGGTCCGTACACTGGCGCTCAACTGGCGATGCTGGATATCGCCGATGTTGAGGACCGCGACGAAAGCTCCAGTTCGCTGATCTGGTCGTTCGCGTCGTTGCCCTTCTCCCTCAAAGTGGAGGCACCATTCCGAGTTCTCCTGTTGCGTTTGAGTGCCAGGCGCCACGTGCTTGCAATGTCGGTTCACCATATCGTCTGTGACGGATGGTCTCTTGCTCTGATCTGGCGAGACCTGCGCTCTCTTTTCGAGGGGAGGGCCATGTCGGACCTACCCGTCGACTACTATGACCACGTGACTTGGCTTGAAAGCCAAGCCGCGGAGGTTGACCTCGCCGCCGACCGCACGTTTTGGCGACGGGAACTGGCGGGCGGCCGTCCACCTTCCGGCTCGCTGTTTCCACGTCACGGCGGACTGCCGTCTTTCAAATATATCACTTCGACATTCGAGTTGGACGAAACACGGGTTGCGGCTCTGCGAGATGCGAGCATCAGGCTGACCGCCTCACCGTTCATTTGTTTCCTCACCGCCCTCGCGCACGCCCTCGGCCGCGTCGGTAACGAGGTTGCGATCGCAACTATAGTCGCGAACCGTAACCGTCCAGAAACGCAAGACCTTGTCGGACCGTTTGCGAACACCGTTGTCGTTCGGGTCGCCGTCTCTCCCGATGCGTCGCTAGAAGACCTACTGCCTGTTGTACGGTCGAAGATGTTGGAAGCAAGTGCTCATCAAGAGCTGCCATTCGAGGCACTCATCGATGAGATAGAACTCAGAACATCCGGTGGCCGACCGGAAGTGCTCATCATATCGCAAGATATTGCGATCGAACCTATGAATCGCGGTGTCCTCGAGGTGAGGGACATTGAAATCGTTGATCCCGCTCCGAGCGCTAAACTTGATAATGTTGAAGTCACTATGTCTGCTTTTCCGTTGATAATCTTTATTGACAAGGTCAACGGTCGTTTGCGTATCAAGATGATGCGTTCGGTGGATCTAATGAACTCCGATCGAGTCATTGCTGTATTAAGACACTTTCGAGAATCGATCCGTCTTTTTTTGTCGGTAGAGCGAGAGCTTTGAGAGCTGTGATTGAGAGTGACCTGAGAGAGCGCATTATCATGACCCCGCCGCAAACAACGCAGCTTCGCGATCGATGTAGGGTAACCCCTCTGCGTTTCCCCGTGCGCCGAGTCGCGCGGTAGAGCGGCTCGGCTTTCGAAAGAATCGCTGCCCCGCTTTAAGTATTTATATTTGTGCAATTCCGGCGAAAATCCGTACCCACTCTTCCTGCAATTGCCCAACGTTGTCGTCGCAATGAAGCGGCTACGGTTCACTCAAGTGCAGACAGGGGTGCAAACGATCGTGCCGCATGCCGAGTTTAGCGGCACCCAAACGTTGCGAATCCCGTTGGCGGCGACCTTCGCGGCAAGTAAGTACAGAAGCGCGGCAGCGCGCCGCACTATTCAGACGTACACGCAAGGCAAACAGTGGCGATAGAATCCACCGACAACCTCGAACAAAACGTGATCGAAATCGTCTTTTTCGACTAAGCTAACAGCATCGTCGTTCGATTCCGCTGCCGCCGCATGTCAGCGACCAGCCGAAGCCAGACCTCAGGCACGGCCTACACTAAGAATAAAGTGGCCGCGTTGACGACATTATCAGATTCAGATTCGTGCTTTAATCACGCGTTCCGAAAAGTCGTTAGTCGCCTTGGCCAACGTCTTCCGAGTGGCCTCGTTTTGGAGTGCCCCCTTGAGCATCTCTGCGTGGAGAATCTCGCAAGACCGCTCGACCTCTTCAGATGACATCCTTGCGACTGCGTCAACTCCAATGAACTGAGCTAATAGCGCCATTCCAGCCTCCTGGTGGACCGATCTCGGATAAGCCCACTTGAGCTTTTTGATTCCGGACTAGTCGAAAATCAGCTTACCATCTATCGTTAGTTGCTGCAATACTATACCGTTCTAGTGATGTGATACGATCTCCAACTTCGATAAACCAGTGAGGATTTATGCCATGGAATGTGCATGGCCAGTCCCGCAGGATCCGCGACTACTGTGTGGCAGACCAGCTGAGTGGTTGCAGTAAGATCTGATTTCGGTGTTTAGATCAATTGCTTGGGAGGGGTGGCAGCCGATGGAAGGTCTGATTGGAATAGTCGGCATAGGCGTTCGCATGCCCGGCGGCGTCGCCAGTCCGGATGAATTCTGGCAGGCACTTCGGCAGGGCTATTGCGCCATCGGGTCCGTTGGCGACCGATTTCCCACGCTGCCCGCGCGCGTAAGTGTTCCGCAAGTGGCAGGTTTGCTTGAATCGATCGCGGATTTTGATGCCGATTTTTTCAAGGTGTCGCCGCGCGAAGCGAGGCACATGGACCCTCAGCATCGCATGCTACTCGAAGTTGGCTGGGAAGCGCTTGAGGATGCTGGCTACGCGGCGCACATCCCGGCCCGAACCGGCGTCTATGTCGGCATGATGAACCAACACGAGTATGAAAAGCTTCAGCTCGACGTTCTCGGGCCGAACTGCACCCTCGAACCTTACTACGGCACTGGCGGATCGTCGAACATCGCGGCCGGTCGACTGTCGACGTTCTTAGATGTTCGCGGACCTTGCATGACGATCGACACGGCCTGTTCGTCCTCGCTCGTATGCGCCCATCTTGCCTGCTCCAATTTGCGCGCCGGCGAGGTAGACATGGCACTTGTCGGCGGTGTCCATGCGCTCATCACGTCCGAGCTTCTCGTCAACGGCGCGCGGCTTGGTATGATTTCGAAGAATGGCCGCTGTGCCCCCTTCCAGTCGCACGCGTGCGGAATGGTGATCGGTGAGGGCTGTGCGTTCGTGGTTCTCAAGCGCGTCGAGGACGCATTGGCAGATGGCGACACTGTCTACGCCACCCTCGTCAGTTCGGCAGTGAACCACGACGGCGCGCCACACCAATTACTGCGGCCCAATCCCGCGGCACAAAGGCAGGTCATTGAGGAGGCTTTGGTCGCGGCCCGGCGCGAGCCTGACGAGATAGATTATGTCGAGGCGCACGGCACCGGGACCGTTCTTGGGGATTCGAGCGAACTCGATGCGTTGGGTCTGTTCGACGTCCCGTCGCGGAACAACCCACTCGCGGTCGGCTCTGTCAAAGCTAACATAGGACACCTCATCGGCGCGGCGGGGTTGGCGGGCTTGGTCAAGACTGCACTCTGCCTTCACCATAAAGAGTACGTGCAGCAGCCGATCGGTGCGTCCGGGTCGCCGCACCAGCTTCTGGAAGCGGCAGGTGCGAGGATAGCCACTGCAACGCCTTGGCCGCGAAGCGAGCGGCCAAGGCTGGCCGGCGTCAACTCGTTCGGCTGGGGCGGAACGAACGTCCATGTTGTGGTGGAGGAGTGTCCAGAGCAGTGCGAGGCAGGTGAGGTGGATGGGGCGACTGGGGAGTGGCATCTTCTGG
>NZ_JAMYPB010000036.1:0-65425 GCF_040320135.1 Mesorhizobium sp. M0772
CCCCCCGCGGCCGCGGGGGGGGGGCCCCCCCCAAAACCCCGCCGGCCCCCCCCCCCCGCAAAAACCCGAGCTCCACCCCACCCCCCCCCCCCCCCCAAACCACAAAATTGCCGTTTGCGCCGACCCTCCCCACAAGGGGGAGGGTAGAAAGTCACGGCCTAATAAACACCTTCCCGTTCGGCTTGGCCAGCTCCGCCGGGGCCTTCGCCATCGCCTCATCCAGCGGTAGCACCGCCGTCACGTCGGTTGACCAGCGCCCATCCGAAAAGCGCTTCTGTGCTTCCATGATCGCCGGGCCGCGCTTGTCGCGGAACTGGCGCATCCATTCGACCAGCCAGAAGCCTTCAATGTGCTTGTGTTGGAAGATCATCTGGCCGGGCTCACGGATGACAGTGGTGTCCGGATCGAGCCGTCCATAGATGATCCAGCGCGAGCGCTTCGGCATGGCGTCGAAGATCGCCGAGGCCAGCGGCCCGGTCACGGCATCGAGGAAGATGCGCGGCTGCTCGGCCTTGACCACATCGCGTAGTGCTGCCTTGAAATCCGGCGCCTTCTCGTTGAGCACATGGGCAGCCCCGATCTCCTTCAACAGCGGAATCTGCTCGTCGCGGCGCACGGTGACGATCGGCCGGAACCCAGCCTCCTTGGCGAGACCCGCGATCAGCTTGCAAAGCTGGCTGGCGCCGGCGGTCATGATGAAGGCTTTTTCGCCCGTCTCCTTGACGATGTCGAACATGGCGAGCGCCGTGAGCGGGTTGACGATCATCGCCGCGCCATCCTCGTCGCGGACCGTGTCGAGCAGCGGAATGCAGCCGGCAGCTTCGGCAACTGCATAGTCCGCCCACGCGCCCCAATTGGCGACGCCTGTGGTGAAGGCGATGCGCTTGCCGATCAGGCTTTTCGCATAGGGCTCGTCGCCGCTGGCAACGACCGTGCCGACACCCTCGAAGCCGGCCGGCTGGCCCTTGGCGCGCGGCTGACCGTACTGGCCCTTGATGAACATGACGTCGGACGGGTTGATCGAGGCGAGGCTGACCTTGATCAGCACCTGGCTCGGTCCGGGCGTCGGCACGCCGATGCTGCCCAGCTTGACATACGGCTCCATCGCCTCCAGCACGCTGCCGGAGGGCGTCCTGGTGTAGCCGTCGCCGGTCAGCAGCAGTGCTCTCATGTCTGAAGGTATCGGCATGGCGGGGCTCCTTAACGTTTGAGGATGAGCTTGCCGGATGCGCCACGGCCAAGCACGCGCGTCAGCACTGCGGCGGCATCGGCCAGCGGATAAGTGCCTTCGATGACCGGCCGAACCTTGCCGGCGCGATGCCAGCCGACCCAGCTCCTTCAGATTGTCGGCATAGACGAGGTGGCCGAGCGGCGCGATCGCAGGCGATGAGGGTTTTCATCCACTCAGACCTTTTCCTGCGTGTATTTCCTGAGCTCCGTGCGCGCCACCTGCCGGCGGTGCACGGCGTCCGGCCCGTCGGCGAGGCGCAGGGTTCGCAGATGCGTCCATGAGCGTGCCAGCGGCGTGTCCTGGCTGATGCCTTGCGCGCCGAACATCTGCACTGCCTCGTCGGTGACCTTGAGCGCGACGCGCGGTGCGATGACCTTGATCTGGCTGATCCAGGGCGCGGCTGCGCGCGCATCGCCCTGGTCGATCATCCACGCCGCCTTGAGGCAGAGCAGCCGCGCCATCTCGATCTCCATGCGGCACTCGGCGATGATGTCGAAATTGGCGCCGAGCTTGGCCAATGGCTGGCCGAAGGCCTCGCGGCGCACCGAGCGCTGGCACAGCAGCTCCAGCGCCATTTCGGCCTGGCCGATGGCGCGCATGCAATGGTGGATGCGGCCGGGGCCAAGCCGCCCCTGGGCGATCTCGAACCCCCTGCCCTCGCCGAGGATCAGGTTTCCGGCCGGCACCCGCACATTGTCGAAGCGAAGATGCATGTGGCCATGCGGCGCGTCGTCGTCGCCATAAACCTGCATCGGCCGCAGCTTGGTCACGCCCTTGGTACCGGACGGCACCAAGATCATCGAATGGCGGCGGTGCTGCGGCTCGGCTTCGCCGCCGGTCCGAACCATGACAATGTAGATGGCGCAGCGCGGGTCCCCGGCCCCCGACGCCCACCATTTCTCGCCGTTGAGTGCATAGTCGTCGCCTCGCCGTTCGCAGCGCATGGCGATGTTGGTGGCGTCGGAGGAAGCGACGTCCGGCTCGGTCATCAGATAGGCCGAGCGCATTTTCCCCTCGAGCAGCGGCGCCAGCCATGCCTGCTTGTGATCCTCCGAGCCATAGCGCTCCAGCACCTCCATATTGCCGGTGTCGGGCGCCGAGCAGTTGAAGGTCTCGGCGCCGAGATGCGCCTTGCCCATCTCCTCGGCGAGATAGGCATATTCAACGGTCGAGAGCCCGTAGCCGCGCTCGGACCCGGTCAGCCAGAAATTCCACAGACCGCGCTCCTTGGCCGTCTTCTTCAACCCTTCGAGGATCTCGGTCTGCCGCGCGGTGTAGACCCAGCGGTCGCCGCCCTTGCCGACCTCGCTCAAAAACTCATGATCGAGCGGCATGATCTCGTCGCGCACCATGGCGGCGACGCGGGCGTGGATCGGCTTCAGCCGCTCGGTCATGCCGAGATTCATGTCCGCCATCGGTCTCCAACCCTTTCACGCATCTGGGGCACTTTACCCGTGGCAAGGATGACCGTACTTCGGGTAGCCTTGTCAACGCGAGCCCTTTCGCCCCAGACCGTGAGCAGAGAGGCGCGGAGGAATTGCGATGAGCTATCTGGAAGAACTGTTCTCAGTCGCCGGCAAGACAGCGCTGGTGACGGGAGCCGCGACCGGCATCGGCCGCATGGTGGCGACCGCTTTGGTCCAAGCCGGCGCTACCGTGATGATCGCCTCGCGCAAGGGCGAGGATTGCATCAAGGTCGCCGCTGAGTTGAACGGGCTCGGCGGCTCCGGCAGTGCCGAAGGTTTCGCCGGTGACGTCTCGAGCGAAGCAGGCATTGCCGCGCTGGTCGGCGAGGTCAAGGCGCGCACTGAGAAGCTGCACATCCTCGTCAACAATGCCGGCATATCCTGGGGTGCCTCCCTGGAGGATTTTCCCTATAGCGGCTGGGCCAAGGTGTTCGCCGTCAACGTCACCGCCGTCTTCCATCTGACGCGCGAATTGCTGCCGCTGCTGGAAGCCGCCGCGAGCGATGCCGATCCGGCCCGCGTCATCAATCTGGGCTCGGTGATGGGCACGCAGCCGCTGGCCGACGACGCCTATTCCTATACCGCGTCCAAGGGCGCCGTTCACCACCTGACGCGCACGCTGGCGATCGAACTCGCGGCGCGGCGCATCACCGTCAACGCCTTCGCCCCCGGCCCCTTCCAGAGCCGGATGACCGCCTTTGCCACCGGCACCGAAGAAAAGGCCAGACATGTCGGCAGCCATGTCCCCATCGGCCGTATCGGCGTGGCGGATGACATCGGCGGCGCAACGCTCTATTTGTGCAGCCGTGCCGGTTCCTATGTCACCGGCGCCATCCTGCCGATCGACGGCGGGCAGTCGGTGCAGCATGGGCTGACACTGTTCAAGGAATGAGCCGCGGTCGGCGGCGAGGGGAGGACACCGCAGTGGAACCGATCAGTCTCGATGTGCTTCTGGCCAGCGTCGGCAAGGAAGTCGGCGTCTCGCCATGGCGCGAGGTCACACAGACCATGATCGACCAGTTCGCCGACGCCACCGACGACCACCAGTTCATCCATTGCGACCCCGAGCGGGCCAAAAACGAGACGCCGTTCGGCGGCACCATCGCGCATGGCTTCCTGTCGTTGTCGCTGCTCTCGGCGATGACCTTCGAGACCATGCCGCCGCTGGAAAAGGGCAAGATGGGCGTCAACCACGGTTTCGATTCGCTGCGCTTCCTGGCGCCGGTGAAGACCGGCGCGCGCATCCGCACCCGCTTCGTGCTGGCCGACGTCAAGGTCAGGCCGTCGGGCTGGGTGCAGACGGCGCATGACGTGACCATCGAGATCGAAGGCTCGAAGAAGCCGGCGCTGACGGCGCGCTGGCTGACGCTGACGCTGATCGAGCGTGAGCCGGAGACCGCATGAGCGGCGACGCCAACGCGCTGGACCAGACGGCACTAGCGCCCTATCTCGAGGCGCACATCCCGGGTTTTGCCGGGCTTCATTCCATCGAAAAATTCAAATCCGGCCAGTCGAACCCGACCTATCTGCTGACCGCGGCCAGCGGCCGCTATGTCCTGCGCGCCAAGCCGCCGGGCCAGTTGCTGAAATCGGCGCATCAGGTCGACCGCGAATTCACGGTCATGAAGGCGCTGGCCGGCACCGCCGTGCCGGTGCCGGCGATGCTGCATCTGTCGGCGGAGGCGACGCCGATCGGCCGCATGTTCTACGTCATGGATTTTCTCGACGGCCGCATCTTCTGGGATCCGGCAGTGCCGGAGGCCGCTGGCAACGATGAGCGCGCCGCCCTCTACGATGCTATGAACGCCACGCTGGCGGCCCTGCACGATGTCGATGTCGAGGCGGTCGGGCTCGGCGATTTCGGCAAACCCGGCAATTACTTCGAACGCCAGCTGGCACGCTGGACCAGCCAGTACCGCGCCTCGGAGACCGGCACGGTCGCCGACATGGACCGGCTGATCGCCTGGCTGGAGACGCATATGCCGGCCGATGACGGCCGGATATCCCTCGTGCATGGCGACTACCGGCTGGACAACATGATCTTCGCAGCCAGTGAGCCGAAAGTGCTGGCGGTGCTCGACTGGGAACTGTCGACACTCGGCGATCCCTTCGCCGACATCGCCTATCAATGCATGCAATGGCGCCTGCCGCACGCCTCGGGCTTTCGCGGCCTTGGCGGCGTCGACCGCGCCGCCCTCGGCCTGCCCTTGGAGGAAGCCTATGTCGCGGCGTATTGCCGTCGGCGCGGGCTGGCCGGCATCGACAATTGGAGCTTCTTCCTCGCCTTCTCCTTCTTCCGTTTGGCTGCCATCTGCCAGGGCGTCTACAAGCGGGCGCTGGACGGCAACGCCTCCAACCCCGAAAAGGCCAAGACCTATGGTGAAGCGGTGAAGCTGCTGTCGCACCTTGCCGCCAACCTGATCGACCGAACCTGACTCGACAATGAGATATCGTGGTCGGCGGGATTTGATGACAGATCGGATCAGTTTCGTTCCCCGACCGGGGAGCAAGCCCACACGGAGGTGGTGGCAACCGGCCTGGAAACAGGACGCAAACCGATCACCGTCTGTAGACAGAGCATGATGCCGAAAGTGTGAAGCGGTTTTCGGACGACATCATGCTCTATCTATTTGATTTAAGAGCCGGATTCAGATTTCAGGTCAATTCGACCTGAAATCATCCTGCTCTAGCGCGCATCGCTGGAAATGAACTTCATGTGCCGGCTGACTTGCAGGGCGATGTAGACGACCAGCGAGCATCCGATCGGAAACACGATCTCAATGAGGCCGGTGGCGACAGCCTGCGGCAATGCCAGCGCAATGTCCTTGGCTGCGGCAGTCTCGATCGTTAGCGCCGTGATCCCGCCGCCGAACACCGCGCCGGCCAAGGCACCCGCCAGCATGAAATGCAGCGAGCGAGGTTCTTCCTTGGATGCCAGCGAAGCCAGCATCCAGCCCAGCAAACCATACTCGATCGCCCGCAACATACCGAGCGTGGTGAGCGACAGGATCACGGGCTTTGCCGATACATCAAGCGCGCTCACCATCACCTTTTGCGTACCTTTGGCGATGCCCATGGCCAGCGGCCCCGAGATCATGGCGATCAGGCCGCCAAGCGAGGCTCGCACCTTGGTGATCGCCGTGCCGAGGCTGACACCGGCGCAGACGAAGAATGACCAGGTCACGCCTTGCGCCAAGTCGATCAGAACCTGGGTCGGGGCCGGGTGCGAACCTGCCGCAAATCCGGCAGTCAGAATAAGCGCTTCCATGGCGAAGCCGATTGCGATCGCCAGCCATGCGACTATCACGACTCGCCTGAGCGCCAGCCTTGCGCCATGAGAAAGTGGATGTGCGCCCGGCAGCCCGGACGAAAGCTCTATCGCAGCCATAGAGGCCCCCCAAAACCGAAATTTCTTGCAGAGCCGCCAAATAGGCTTTGTTTGTAACAGTCCGATGTTGCCTGCGTGCGCCCAGGTTACACATGCTGTGACATAGATGCTGGCGAAATGGACCAGAACGGGCACGACTATTCGAGAGAAAGCTTGAGGTCGCTTTTTGATGTCCCTGACAGCGCCCTTGCCCGTTTCCGTACAGCGTATATATTTAGTCATGCACAACCAACCAAAGGCACCGGATCTTGCCACTGAGCGTCCAGAAACGCCGCGAGAAACAAAAGGCCGAACTGCGTTCCGAACTGCTCGACGCAGCCCACAAGCTCGTCAAGGAAGAGGGCTATGAAGGCCTGACCATCCGCAAGTTGGCCAAGCGGGTCGGCTATGCTCCGATGTCGGTCTATTCCTACTTCGCCGACAAGCAAGACATCCTGTTTGCGCTGGCCGAGGATGCCTTCGAAACACTTGCCCGCCGCATCGAGGAGCATCCTTCCGACGATCCGATCGAGGCCTTGCGTGCGGTGATGACCGAATATGCTGCCTTCGGGCTCGGCAATCCCAACGAATACCGCACCGTGTTCATGACCGAAAAGACCAAGCTGCCGGAAGGCAGAAGCTATGAGGACATGGAAGAGGCCAACCCGGCGATGAAAGCGCTGATATCCAGGGTCGAGGCCTGCGTTGCTGCAGGCAAGCTGCAGGGCGATCCGCGCGCCATCGCCACCATGCTTTGGGCAGTCGGCCACGGCACCATCTCGCTTTTGATCACGTTCCCGTTCTACCCCTTTGGCGATCCACAGGCTTTCGTGACGCGGATGTGCGATTTCACACTCGCCACGCTCAGCACCCAGAATGTGCCGCCGCTGACCGAGACCCCGGTCGACTGCTGAGCATCCCCGCCCCTCCAATTCAACGTCCGGCCTGACAGCTTCGGCTGTGTCAGTGCGCCGCAATTTTCGGCATTCAAAAAAATTTGTCGTACGCGTACGTTTTTCGACTTGAAAACCCATCTCGGTGGACGTATGTGTACGTTGTATCGTACATGTACGAAAAAAGTTTAACCGATGGAGACCGACATGAACAAGACGCTTCTCGCCCTCGCCACCGTGCTGGCTCTCTCCGGCTCGGCTTTCGCCGCCAACAACACACACTCGACCAAGCAGGCCCCCGCCGCCACCTGCGTCGACACCACGACCAATGCCAAGCTCGATTGCGCCGTGACCGGCTCGGTCGAAAAGTCCGACGTCAAGGCCAAGAGCCCGCGTCTCGGCATCGAGATCAACCCATGGATCGTGCCGAGCACGTTCTAAGTTGATCGGGCTCGACCACAGCACAACGACTAACTTAAGGGCGGCAGGATAATCCCGGCCGCCCGTTTTTTCCTCAGCGCCCCCATTTCCTCAGCGCAAGCCGGCTTTTCCTGAGTTCAAACCTGGCGTAGCCGAACGGGTTATTTCTTGCGCGGTTTGCGACCCGGCACCGTCTTGGCCTTGCCGGGTCTTGTCGGCGCGCCTGGGATGGCGGTCGAGGTGATCGACACCGGATCGCTGGCCGGAAACGTGTCCTCGAGGCCTTCCTCGAGTTCCTCTTCGGCAGTCACCTCGTGATGCTGCTCATGTTCGAGTGAGCGCACGGCGGACGTCTTGCCAGCTGACTTCGGCGGCGCTTTCGACGGCATCGTATGTTCTCCCTAATGAGGGAAGCAGAACGGCTTGACCCGTCAAACGTTCCTACGCCGCCGCGTCGCTGGCTGCTTCCGACAGGAAAGTAAAGACATAGTCCGAGAAGGAACGCCAGCACTCGACCCGGAAGGCATCGGCTGCCGTGCGCAGCAGCAGGATTTCGCACTTGCCGAGAATGGTGCGCGACGCCGCGCGCACCGGAAAAGCCTCGAGCGACAAATCCTGCGGGCAGCCTGCATTGATCGCGGCGGCCGCCGCTGGGCCGGTGACGGCGAAGGCGACGTTGCGGTGCGAGATGCCGACCGCCGAATGCAATGCGGTCACCTTGGCGCAGTCGGCAAGCGGATCCTTGCCGGCTTCGTCGATCACAAACCATTCGTCCGGTCCGAGCCACAGCGCCGTGCGGCCACCCTTGGCCGCCGAGGTCTTCGGCTGCTTCGGCAAGGTGAGCCCGAGCGCCTTCGATAGCGCGGCGACGGAAGCCTGCGGCGCGCGCAGCGACATGCGCTCCGCCGGCGGCAGAACTTCGACCTTGACATCCGTTGCGGAAAGGACGCGTCCAGCCAGGGCCGGGCGGCGCTCGACCGACGGCGCTGCAGCTGGGGCCGTCTTCTTTGCAGCAGCCTTAGCCATTGAGGCGCCCTCCCGTCTCGTCGAAGAACACCATGCCGGTAACCTCCACTTCGATCACCCCGTTCGGCATCGGCACATAGAGCGTGTCGCCCATCCGGTCGCGGCCGCCGGCAACCAGCGCCAGCGCGATCGAGCGACCGCAATTTTCCGACCAGTAGCTGGATGTGACGTGACCGATCATCTTCATCGGGATCGCCTGCTTCGGGTCGGCGACGATCTGCGCGCCTTCCTCAAGCACCACTTTCGGGTCCTTGGTCTTCAAGCCGACCAGTTGCTTGCGGCCCTTGGCGACAAGGTCGGGCCGCGTCAGGCCGCGGATGCCGACGAAGTCGGTCTTCTTCTTGCCGACCGCCCAGTCGAGCCCGGCATCGTTCGGCGTCACCGTGCCGTCCGTGTCCTGGCCGACGATGATGTAGCCCTTTTCGGCGCGCAGCACGTGCATCGCCTCGGTGCCGTAAGCAGTCGCGCCATGCTTTTGGCCTTCGGCCCACAGCGCCTCCCAGACAGCCTGGCCGTGATCGGCCGGCACGTTGACTTCAAAACCGCGCTCGCCGGTGAACGACATGCGAAACAGCCTGGTCGGCACGCCGCTGATCTTGCCTTCGCGCACGGACATATGCGGCAGCGCCTCGTCCGACATGTCGATGCCTTCGACCAGCGGTGCAATGATGTCTCGCGACTTCGGCCCCTGCACGGCGATGACCGCCCATTGCTCGGTTATCGAGGTCAGCCAGACATTCAGATGCGGGAACTCGGTCTGGAGATAGTCCTCCATATGGTTCATGACGCGCGGCGCGCCACCCGTCGTGGTCGTCACATGAAAACGGTCCGGCGCCAGCCTGCCGACGACGCCGTCATCATAGATGAAACCATCCTCGCGCAGCATGATGCCATAGCGGCAGCGGCCGGGCTCAAGCTTCTCCCACGGATTGGTGTAGAGCAGTTCCATGAACCTGGCCGCATCCGGTCCGACCACTTCGATCTTGCCCAGCGTCGAGGCATCGAACAGGCCGGCATTGGTGCGC
Organism: Mesorhizobium sp. M0772; assembly: GCF_040320135.1. NCBI lineage: Bacteria > Pseudomonadati > Pseudomonadota > Alphaproteobacteria > Hyphomicrobiales > Phyllobacteriaceae > Mesorhizobium > Mesorhizobium sp. M0772. The sequence continues at coordinate 9,429 of NZ_JAMYPB010000036.1, forward strand.
ACAGCGACGCATTCGCGGTCGACCGCCTTGTGCATGTCCTCGCCGGGTTTGGGGAAATACCAGGCGCGCTTCCACTGGCCGACATCTTCGAACACCGCGCCTTGCGCTTCGGCCCAGGGATGGATCGCGGTCTTGCGTGTCGGGTCGAACAGCGGACCGCGCGAATGGCTGACGATCGCGCCGAAAGTGACAGGCGTATAGGGCGCGCGGAACGTGGTCAGCCCGACCTCGGGGATCGGCTTGCCAAGCGTCTCGGCGGCAATCGCCAGGCCGTGCATGTTGGAGGTCTTGCCCTGGTCGGTCGCCATGCCGTTGGTGGTGAAGCGCTTGACGTGCTCGATCGAGCGCATGCCTTCATGTACCGCCTGGCGGATGTCCTTGGCGGTGACGTCGTTCTGGAAATCGACGAAGGCCTTGACCGTCTTGTCCGGCCCGGCGCCGGGCGCCGCGCCCAGCATGCCGCGCGACCAGCTTTCCGACGCGTCGACCTTCGGCTTAACGCCCTTGGCCACTTTGCCGCCCGCATCCTTCGCCGCCTTGGCGCCGGCCGCATAGGCTTCGTCGATCGACGCCGACAGCCCATCCGTGCCGTTGCAGGCGCCGACCGAAACGCAGTCCTGCGCATAGATGCCCGGCACGAAGCGCTTGGTCTCGTCATTGAACGCGACCTTTCCGCGCGACTGCGAGAACAGATGCACCGATGGCGTCCAGCCGGCCGACATCAGGACGGCATCGACCGGAATGGTGCGCTCGCCGCCCCCATTCTTCGGCTGAACCGTCATCGAGGTCACGCGCAACTTGCCGCCGGCGCGGATCACCGCGCGGCCGAAATTGACCTCGATGCCGAGCGCTCTCGCCTCGTCGATCACAGGTCCGGTCGGATGGTCGCGCAGGTCAACGATCGCCGCCACGTTGACGCCGGCCTTCTTCAGGTCGATCGCGGCGGAGTAGGCCGAGTCATTGGCGGTGTAGACGCCGACATTTTTGCCGACCGCGACACCGTACTGGTTGAGATAAGTCCGCGCCGCCGAGGCCAGCATGATGCCGGGCCGGTCATTGTCGGCAAACACGATATGGCGTTCGATGGCGCCGGTCGCCAGCACCACGCGCTTGGCGCGTACCTGCCATAGGCGCTCGCGCGGCAAATCGCGGCCGGGGTTTTGCAGATGGTCGCTGACCCGCTCGACCAGGCCGACGAAGTTCTGCGCGTAGTAGCCGAACGCCGTCGTGCGCGACAAAACGCGGACATTGTCCAGGGCGGTGAGCTTGGCCACCGCGCCTTGCGCCCAGGCATAACCGTCCTGGCCGTCGATCTTCGCCCCGCTCTCGAAGCGCAGGCTGCCGCCGAAGCTGGCCTGTTCATCGGCGAGGATGACACGCGCGCCGGTTTCGGCAGCGGCGAGCGCTGCCGCAATGCCGGCCGCACCGCCGCCCAGCACCAGCACGTCGCAATGCGCATAGCGCGACGAATAATGGTCGGGATCTGGCTTGTCAGGCGAAACGCCGAGGCCGGCCGCGGCGCGGATCTTCGGCTCGTAGAGGCTCTTCCAGGCTGCCTTCGGCCACATGAAGGTCTTGTAGTAGAAGCCGGCCGAAAACAGCGGCGATGCCAGATCGCTGACCGCGCCGACATCGAAGGCGAGCGAGGGCCAGCGGTTCTGAGATTGGGCGACAAGCCCGTCATAAAGTTCCTGCACGGTGGCGCGGATGTTCGGCGCCTTGCGCGCGGCGTCGCGCTTGACCTCGACCAGCGCGTTTGGCTCTTCCGCTCCGGCCGACAGGAAGCCGCGCGGACGGTGATACTTGAACGAACGTCCCACCAGATGCACGCCATTGGCAAGCAGCGCCGAGGCCAGCGTGTCGCCTTCGATGCCGGTGTAAGACTGGCCGTCGAAAGAGAACCGCGCGGTCTTGGCCTGGCTGAGACGGCCGGCGCTCGGAATGCGGAACGCGCCGCTCATTTGGAAGCCATTTCGTTGGAGTTTTTGGGCAGCTTGGACGGTTTCGGCTCGCCGGCTTTGTAAGTCATGACGAACTTGTCGGTGACGGTGTCGCGCACCGCGTTGAAGAAACGCGCGCAGCCATGGATGTGGCGCCAGCGCTCATAGATGATGCCCTTCGGGTTCGAGCGGATGAAGAAGAACTTTTCAAAATCGTCGTCGCTCTCGCCCGCCATGTTGGCCGAGCGCGCAATATGAGCCTCGCCGGCGTTACGGAACTCGAGCTCCGGGCGCTCTTCCTCGCAATAGGGGCAGCGGATGAGAAGCATTCTGTTCGTTCCTACAATTCGCCGTGGCCGACATGCGCGCCGGCCGGTTGGTTGCAAAGCCTCTGGCCCATCGCCGCAAAAGGCGCGACGAGCCGAATGCGCTCCTCCACGCTTGCGGCGGGGCGAAACAGCTCGCGATACGCCATGTTGCCGATCGTGAGCTGAAACGGATCGGTCGTCACGATGACGCTGCGCGGCTCGAATGTGTCGTCCTCGCCGAGATCGGAGGGCCTGTTCTCCATGAAGATGACCACCTTCTGGCCACCACTCCACACGCATCCCAGAATGCCGGCGTCGATCGAAAACGGCCAATTGGCTTCGTTGCCGGCGCGGCTGATCGGCTGCGTCCGCACCTCGTCCGGTGACGGAAAATGGAACAGGTCCTGCTCCCCCGCCAGCACCAGCGGCACCGCTACAGCCAGTTCCACCATCATCAGTGCGCCACCGCCGCCGCTGCTGCCTCGTCGATGAGGCGCCCGGTGCGGAAGCGCTCGATGGTGAAGGGCGCGTTGATAGGATGCGGATCGTCCTTGGCAATCGTGTGGGCAAAGACATGGCCTGAGCCGGGCGTCGCCTTGAAGCCGCCCGTGCCCCAGCCGCAATTGACGTAGAGGCCGGGCACCGGCGTCTTGGCCAGGATCGGCGAACGGTCGGGCGTCACGTCGACGATGCCGCCCCACGAGCGCAGCATCTTCATGCGGGTGAAGATCGGGAACATCTCGCAGATGGCGTCGAGAGTGTGCTGCAGGATATGCAGGCCGCCGGTCTGCGAATAGGAGACATACTGGTCGGTGCCGGCGCCGATCACCAGCTCGCCCTTGTCGGACTGCGAGATGTAAGCGTGCACCGTGTTCGACATAACCACGCACGGCACCACCGGCTTGACCGGCTCCGACACCAGCGCCTGCAGCGGATAGCTTTCCAGCGGCATGCGCACGCCGGCCATGTTCATGATCACCGAGGAGTGGCCTGCAGCCACCACGCCGACCTTCTTGGCGCCGATGAAGCCGCGCGTCGTGTCGACGCCCATGACCGCGCCATTGGCCGCCCGCTTGACGCCGGTGACCTCGCAATTCTGGATGATGTGCACGCCGCGCGCCGAAGCGCCGCGCGCATAGCCCCAGGCCACCGCATCGTGACGCGCCGTGCCGCCTCGCCGCTGCAAGGCGGCGCCGACGACGGGATAGCGCGCCTGCCTGGAAATGTTGAGCGGCGGGCAGAATTCCTTCGCCTGCTCAGGCGTCAGCCATTCATTGTCGATGCCGTTGAGACGGTTGGCATGGACATGGCGCTTCAGCACCTGGATGTCGTGCACATTGTGCGCCAGCATCATGACGCCGCGCGCCGAATACATGACGTTGTAGTTGAGTTCCTGGGAGAGCCCATCCCACAGCTTCAGCGCATGGTCGTAAATGCCGGCGCTCTCGTCGTAAAGGTAGTTGGAGCGGATGATGGTGGTGTTGCGCCCGGTGTTGCCGCCGCCCAGCCAGCCCTTTTCCAGCACCGCGACATTGGTGATGCCGTGAACGGTGGCGAGATAGTAGGCGGTGGCCAGGCCATGACCGCCGGCGCCGACGATGATGACGTCATATTCCTTCTTCGGTTCCGGCGAGGACCATTGTTCCTCCCAGCCCTTGTGGCCGCGCATGGCCTCGCGGGCGATGGCGAATACCGAATATTTTTTCAACGTTCCAGCCTCGCAAATGGCGGTGGGGTATTTTACGCAGCCCCGGCGCGCGAGGTGTATCACTAGCGAAACGGCGCTTCCACCCTTGCGCTGTTTGCGACGGCGCTTGCCGTTTTGCGCCGCGGTGGAAAAGACCTGCCCGGGCTGGCAGGCATGGCTGCGTTCGGACACACTGGCGATCGCGAGACTCTGGAGGACGAATATGGGCAACGCCTGGTGGAATCTGACGTTGCGTTTCCTGCTGGAACTTGCCGCCTTGCTTGGCCTCGGCTTTGCCGGCTGGAGCCTCTCCGGCGGATGGTGGCGCTGGCTCTTCGCCTTGGCCTTGCCGTTCATTGCAGCTGCGCTGTGGGGAACCTTCGCGGTGCGCGGCGATCCGAGCCGGTCCGGACGCGCGCCGGTTCCTGTACCAGGCGCAGTCAGGCTGGTGCTTGAACTGGCCATCCTGTTTGGCGGTGCAGCCGGATTCTATGCCGCCGGTCACACGACCACGGGCGTTGTCATCACGCTGCTCATCGCCATCAGCTACGCATTTTCGCTCGACCGCCTCAGCTGGCTGCTGAAGCAATAGTCCGGCGCGCGGCGCTTGTGCCGCTGCGAAGCCATTCAGCAAGTCGAGCACGTATCGGGTGGCTAGCACCGTCCCGAACTGCGATCAACATCCCGGTTGCCGGCACAGCCGGCGCGATGAAAGGATGTAAAAAATGTTCGCACTCACCAATAAAATAGCGATCGTCACCGGCGCCAGTTCCGGCATCGGCCGCGCCACCGCAAAACTCTTCGCCGAAGAAGGCTCCAGGGTCGTCATCGCCGCCCGCCGCCAGGCCGAACTCGATGCGCTGGTCGTCGAAATCGAGGACGCCGACGGCACGGCAGTCGCGCTTGCCGGCGATGTCCGCGACGAAGCCTATGCAAAAGCCCTCGTCGATCTCGCCGTTGAAAAATTCGGCGGGCTCGATATCGCCTTCAACAATGTCGGCTCCGTCGGAACGATGGGTCCGATTTCGGAACTGTCGCTGGACGGATGGCGCGAGACGCTCGACGCCAATCTGACCAGCGCCTTTCTCGGCGCGAAATACCAGGTGCCGGCGATGGTCGAACGCGGCGGCGGATCGCTGATCTTCACCTCGACCTTCGTCGGTCACACAGTCGGCATGCCGGGCATGACCAGCTATGCCGCGAGCAAGGCCGGACTGATCGGCCTGACGCAGGTGCTGGCCGCCGAATACGGCCCCAGGGGCGTGCGGGTCAACGCGCTGATGCCGGGTGGCACCGACACGCCGTCGGCAACATTCAAGACGCCGGAATCACGCGCTTTCGTGGAAAACCTGCATGCCTTGAAACGTGTCGCTGTGCCTGAAGAGATCGCCCGCGCTGCGCTCTTCCTGGCATCGGATGCGTCGAGCTTCACCACAGGATCGGCGCTGTTTGCCGATGGCGGCGTCTCGATCACCCGGACGTGAAGCATTTCGCGGGTCATCGCCCGCGCCGATCAGCCATAGAACCCGAAACCGGACTTGCTTTTTCCACGCGATTTGGCGATTCGGTTTCGGGTGAGGAGGACGGACATGCTGCTGATCAGGACCTATGTCGCCCAGAGCGCAATCGAAGGCGTCGGCGTGTTCGCCGCCGAGCCGATCAGGAAGGGCGCCTCGATATGGCGGCTCGATCCGGATTTCGACCGGCTGATCCCGATGGACAAATACGAGGCGGCGCCGCCGCACCTCAAGGAATTGCTCGACCGCTATGCCTATCCGAGCCCCGACCGTCCCGGCTTCATGGTCTATGAAGTCGATAATGGCCGCTTCATGAACCACGCCGAGCGGCCGAACACGGATTTTTCGCAATATGGCGGCGCCACGGCCACCCGAGATATATCAGCCGGTGAGGAAATTACCTGCGATTACGGCGAATTCTTCGAGGATTTCGCACGGCTCCATCTGGCCAGCGCCTAGTTGGCGCCCTATCTCGGGGCTGCCGTGGCAAATTGGCGGTTGTCCTTCATTTCCAGTGTGGACAGCGCGGCCTGATTCTGCTATCAGCCGCCACAATTCGTGGTGTAAAGCGCCGCGGAGGCATGTGGCTATGGCCACTTGCCTGTTGATATCAAACCCGAAAGACAGGATTGCCCGTGCAGGTACTCGTCCGCGACAATAACGTTGATCAGGCGCTTCGCGCTCTCAAGAAGAAGATGCAGCGCGAAGGCATTTTCCGCGAAATGAAGATGCGCGGCCATTACGAGAAGCCTTCCGAGAAGCGCGCCCGTGAAAAGGCCGAAGCCGTTCGCCGCGCCCGCAAGCTGGCCCGCAAGCGCGCCCAGCGCGAAGGCCTGCTGCCGATGACGCCGCGCCCGGTTGCTGCCGGCGCCGCCGGTGGTCCTGGTGGTGCTCCGCGTCCACCGCGGTTCTGACGCCAATTTTTCGTCCTTTTCGAAGGATACTCTGAGGTGGCGCGATGCGGAATCGCCGCCACCTTTTTGTTTGGAGCGCCGCCATTCTGTTAGAGGCCGTTCCCTTGAACGCGCAAACGGCGTTCTAGATTTTGTTACGACAATCTGTGACCCGGCCCGGAGGGGGACCTGGACGGCGCGGCTGAAGTGAGGACAGGGCAGACATGAACGCAATCGGCGTAGAGCGCAAAACCACAATGCGCGGTTTGGCCCTGGCGGCAGCCCTGATGTCCGGCCTGGTGCTTGCCAGTTGCCAGAGCGTTCCGACCGGCGAATTCAACAACATCGACAAGGCGCAAGGCTCAAGCGAGAACATCTCCTCGCTGTCGGCGGTGATCCAGCGCAATCCGCAGGATCCGGAAGGCTACAATGTGCGCGGCTCGGCCTATGGCCGTGGCGGCCAGTACCAGGCGGCGCTGAAGGATTTCGACACCGCCATCCAGCTCAACCCGAATTTCTACCAGGCCTATTCGAACCGGGCACTGATCCAGCGCTTCCTCGGCAACCAGGCGGCCGCCCTTGCCGACTACAACCGCTCGATCCAGATCAATGCAAATTATGACGCCGCCTATATCGGCCGCGGCAACCTCTATCGCAAGGCCGGCCAGACCCAGCAGGCCTTCAACGATTTCCAGAAGGCGATCCAGCTCGACACCACGGATGCCCGCGCCTATCACAATCGCGGCCTGATCTATCAAAGCCAGGGCCAGCACAAGTTTGCCATCGAGGATTTCTCGACCGCCATCTCCCTGGCGCCGGACGCGGCCGAACCCTATAACGGCCGCGGCCTCTCCTATCTCGCCATGAATGACGAGGACAACGCCTTCTCCGACTTCAACATGGCCATCAAGCTCGACGGCAAGAACGCCGAAGCCTGGTCCAACCAGGCGCTGATCTACGAGCGCCGCGGCGACAAGGTCAAGGCCTCGAAGGCCTACCGCGAAGCCGTCCATCTCGACCCGACCACCCCGCCGCCCACGGCCGGCGTGGCGCGCACCGCGGGCGCCCCCGCGGGGTGCGAGGCCGCCGGCGCGCCGCCATCGGCGGCCTTTTATAACAACGTTCTATTCCTGATGCAGTGCGCCGCGTGAGCGGTTTCTCCCAAGGGAAAGCGCAGAGCGCTTCCCCTTGAGATTGCGTATCCAGAAAACCCCACTATCACCCAATCTTAACCACCGGGGGCAAAGCGTTAACCCCTGCCTTGATCGCGCCAAGTTTTCAGCGGAACGCTCCGGGCCATTCAACCGTTGTTGAAGGCATTTTTCGAAAGGACTGATCCATGATCAAGAAAATCATCTGTGCCGCGGCACTTGCCACGACGCTGCTTGCCGTTCCCGCCAGCGCCGGCAAGCTTCAGCTCGGCACGCTCGATTGCACCATCGACGGCGGCGTCGGTTACGTCATCACGTCGAACAAGGGCGTCGACTGCACGTTCCGCCCTTATCACCATGGGCCGTCCGAGAAATACACGGGGATGATCTCCAAGCTCGGCGTCGATCTCGGCCAGACGCATCAGGGCCAGCTGGTGTGGGCGGTTCTGGCCGCCACCCGCGGCCATGACGAGGGCGACCTTGCCGGCCATTATTACGGCGTCAACGCCGAGGCGAGCGTGGTGACCGGCGGCGGCGCCAATCTGCTGGTCGGCGGGCTGGACGGCGCCTTTGTGCTGGAGCCGCTCAGCGTCCAGGCGCAGACCGGCGTCAATGTAGCGGTCGCCGTAACCTCCCTGGAGCTGATCCACTCGTTCAAATAAGCATCGGCAAATAAGGATCGACTGATCCCTCTACGCGCGGCGCGGAACAGGTTACTGTTTCGCGCCGCATGCTTTTTGGGGGATCCGCCGTGCTGAAACCAGCCATCGCCGCCGCTATCACCATCATCTGTACCGCCCAGGCCCAAGCGCAAGGCCAGGGTATCGAACTCGGTGTGCTCGATTGCGCCATCGGCGGCGGCACCGGCTTCATCTTCGGCTCCAGCAAGGATCTGAGCTGCACCTTCACGCCGGCCGACAAGAGCTTTTCGCCGGAAGCCTATTTCGGCGCCGTCAACAAATACGGGCTCGACATCGGCACCACCAAGCAGACCGTCATGCAATGGCTGGTGCTGACGCCGCTGAGGAACATCTATGCGCCCGGCGCGTTGGCCGGCGACTATATCGGCGCCAGCGCCGAAGTGACCGCGGCGGTCGGCGCCGGCGCCAATCTCCTGGTCGGCGGCTCCTCGCAGGCCTTCACCCTGCAGCCGCTCAGCCTGCAGACGCAGACCGGTATCAACATTGCGATCGGCGTCAGCCAGTTTCAGCTGCGCAGCATTGAGAACTGACCGGCGCATCAAGCGGAGAGGCTTCCGGCCAATCTCGACCGTTTGCACTTCGATAAAAAGCCACTTGAGCTCAACTGCGCTTGAGGTTTTACAACTCGCCTGACTGAAACAGCGCGCATGGCCCCGCCGGAAAGCCCGCCTGGCTTCTGGCGCCATGCGCCGGCATCGAGATATGCAAAGGCAGGGTAAAAGAATGACTGAAATCACCAGCAACAAGGTCGACTGGCGGGCATTGTGGGCAAGCGGCGACCTCGCGCGCTTCTGCTTCATCAGCCTCGGCATCCTGCTGCACGCCACCAACGAGACGATGGTGGCGACGGTCATGCCGGCCATGGTCGGGGACCTCGCCGGTGTGCAGTTCGTCGGCTGGTCGCTGGCCGTCTACGAGCTCGGCGCCATTGTCGCCGGCGCAGCGGCCGGGCGGCTGGTCAGCTATGTCGCTCTACGCTCCAACGTCACGGTCGCCGCCCTGCTCTATGCCGTGGGCGCACTGATCTGCGCCACCGCGCCGTCCATGCCGGTGTTTCTTGGCGGCCGTCTGGTCGAGGGTCTCGGCGGCGGTGCGCTGGTGTCGCTGGCCTTCGTCTCGGTCGAGCGGCTGTTTAACCGCAGCATCTGGCCACAGCTGTTCGGCATCATGTCGGCGATCTGGGGCGTCGCCGCCTTCAGCGGCCCGATGCTCGGCGCGATCATGGTCGAGCTCCTGTCCTGGCGCTGGGCCTTCGGCGTCTTCGTGCTGGGTGGCATCGCCATGGCATCGGCAAGCTTCATCGTCCTGAACACGCCGGAAGCGACGAAGCCGCAAGCCGCCGCCGGCACCTCGCCGCCCTTCCCCTTGGCAGCACTTGGCTGCCTCGCCATCGCCGTCGTGCTGATCGCCACCGCAGGCGTCGACCTCGCCTTGCTTCGATCGTCGCTGCTGCTGGTCCTCGGCCTCGCCGGCCTGGCGCTGTTCGTTTTCGTCGACGCCATGAAGCCGCAATCGCGACTGTTCCCGTCGGGCCTGTTCTCATGGCGCTCGCCGGTCGGCAGCGGCATGACCATGGTTGCCGCCTTCTCGGTGGCGACGGTCTCTTTTTCCATCTACGGGCCGCTTCTGCTTACCACGCTGCACGGCATCCCGATCCTGACCACAGGCTACATCATCGCCGCCGAATCGATCGCCTGGTCAATCCTGTCGATCGCCGTCGCCAATGCGCCGCTGCAGCGCGAACGGCAGATCCTCGTCATCGGCGCGCTGATGATTGCAGCCGGCCTCGCCGGTTTCGCCTATGCCATCCCCGCCGGCTCGATCCCGGTGATCCTGCTCTGCGCTTTGTTGCAAGGCGGTGGCTTCGGCGTGTCATGGCCCTTCCTGACCCGCATCATCGTTGCCTCGGCCCGCGACGGCGAGCAGACGATCGCCTCGGCCGCCGTGCCGACCATGCAGCGCATCGGCTACGCCGTGGGCGCCGCCATGGCCGGCATCATCGCCAATGCCAGCGGCTTTTCGGACGGGCTGAACCGCGAGGCAGCAGCGCACGTCGCCGGCTGGCTGTACCTGGCCTTCGTGCCACTTGGCATTGTCGGTTGCCTGGCGGCGTTGAAGATGGCTTTGGCGGCACGCCGGCCGCAATTGGCGACAGGCTGAGGGCACGGCGGATCGAGAATTTGGCGACAGCATTCCGCCGGCGCTGTCGGCGTCAAATGCCCTCGGCCACAAGGCTGCCTGCAAGACCATGGCCTGCCCGATTGCGGAACCGGCGGCCGCTCAGGCTTGCAAACGCTCGGCGATGAGCGCGGCGAGCCGCGCCGCCACCTCGTCCTTGCCCATCTCAGGCCATTCCTCGACACCGTCCTTCGAGACGATGCGCACCTTGTTGCGGTCGCCGCCCATGACGCCGGTGGGGCCGACGCCGCTTTCACGCGAGACATCGTTGGCGACAATGAAATCGGCGCCCTTCTTCTTCAGCTTGGCCTCGGCGTTGGCAATCAGGTCCTGCGTCTCGGCGGCGAAGCCGACAACCAGCCCCGGCCGTTGCCCGTGATGACCAACACTGGCGAGAATGTCGGGGTTTTCGATCATCTGCAGCGCCGGTGGGCCTTGGCCCGCCACCTTCTTGATCTTCTCGCCGGCCGTGCCAGCGGTGCGCCAGTCGGCGACGGCAGCTACGAAGACCGCGGCGTCCGCCGGCAACAATTGCTCGACGGCCGCTTTCATCTCGGCCGCGGTCTCCACATGCGTCGTCACAACGCCGGCCGGATCGGCAATGCTGACCGGACCGGAGACCAGGCGTACATCCGCGCCCAGTCTTGCCAGCGCTGCCGCAATCGCATGGCCCTGCTTGCCCGAAGAGCGGTTGGCGATGTAGCGCACCGGGTCGATCGGCTCATGCGTCGGCCCCGAGGTGACGATGATCCTGCGGCCGGCCAGCGGCTTCGGCCTGCTGTCGAGCAGTGCCTCGATCACTGCCACGATCTCCAGCGGCTCGGCCATGCGGCCCTCGCCCGCCTCGTTGCTTTCCGCCATCTCGCCCTTGGCCGGGCCGACGAAGGCGATGCCATCCTTGGCGAGCGTCGCCCGGTTGCGGCTCGTCGCGGCATGCGACCACATTTTCGGGTTCATCGCCGGCGCCATCAGCACCTTCTTGTCGGTGGCGAGCAGCACCGTCGAGGCCAGATCGTTGGCATGGCCGTTGGCGAGCTTGGCCATCAGATCGGCAGTGGCCGGCGCCACTACCAGAAGGTCGGCCTCGCGCGACAGGCGGATATGGCCGACATCGTGCTCGTCATTGCGGTCGAACAATTCGCTGAAGACATGGTCGGCCGAAAGCGCGCCGACCGAAAGCGTGGTGACGAACTCCTGCGCCGCCGATGTCATCACGACGCGCACCGCCGCACCGCGCTCGCGCAGCCGGCGGATCAGGTCCAGCGCCTTGTAGGCGGCGATGCCGCCGCCGATGATCAGCAGGATGCGCTTGCCGTCGAGGGTTTTGTGCGTTTTTGTGGATTGACCACGCTGGGGCAGATCGATGTCAAAACCTCCATGAGGCTCAACCAAGCGGCGGATTGTTGCATAGAGGGTTTCGCTCTCGGGCATGCCGGCTTCCGCCGACAGCACGCTTTTGGCAAGCGCATCACGCGCCTCTTCCTCCATCGACACCCCGCGCGCCGCAGCGCGCTCACGCAATTTCTGCTTCACGTCGTCAGCTAGATTGCGGACAGTAATGGTGCCCATGACTTGCTCCGCGACATCAATAGCGCGACTGCAACGCTAGCACCACAATTGCTAGCGTTGCAAGCGATCAGAGCAGCTTCCACGCGATGTAAACCAGCGTCAGCGCGATCACCCATAACGCCAGCCGGCCCGAGCGGGTGTAACGGGCTTCGGCCTTGCCGATGGCGCGCGATGTCGCCTCGTCGAAGCGGAGGCCGTGCTCCGCCATAAAATCGATCTCGCGTGACAGCCGCTCGGTGCGAGCGGCAAGGTCCGGCGCTTGGCGGGCGAGCGCCAGCAGCGCCTTGGCGCCGTCGCGCGCGTCTATCAGCAGGCCGCTCGGCCCGAGATTGCCGGCGATCCACTGGCCGACCACCGGCTCGGCCGTCTTCCACATGTTGAAGGCCGGGTCGAGCGTACGCGCGACGCCCTCCACCACCACCATGGTCTTCTGCAACAGGATCAGTTCCGACCGCGTGGCCATATCGAACAGTTCGGTGACCTCGAAGAGCAGCGTCAAAAGCTTGGCCATCGAAATGGTCTCGGCCGGCTGGCCGTGGATCGGCTCGCCGATGGCGCGGATCGCCTGCGCGAAAGCCGCGACATTGTGCTGGCGAGGCACGTAGCCGGCCTCGAAATGCACCTCGGCGACGCGCAAATAGTCGCGGGTGATGAAGCCGTAGAGGATTTCGGCGAGGAACCGGCGCTCCTTCTTGCCGAGCCGTCCGGCAATGCCGAGATCGACGGCGACGATATTGCCATTGGCCTCGACGAACAGATTGCCTGGATGCATGTCGGCATGGAAGAAGCCGTCCCGCAGCGTGTGACGCAGGAACGACTGGATCAGGTTGGTGGCGATCGCCTTCAGATCGTGCCCCGCCGCAGCGAGGCCGGCGATGTCGTTCATCTTGACGCCGTCGACCCATTCCATGGTCAGCACATCGCGCCCGGTGCGCTCCCAGTCGACCGACGGCACGCGGAAGCCCGGATCGTCCTTGGTGTTTTCGCCCAGTTCCGAAAGTGCGGCCGCCTCGAGGCGAAGATCCATCTCGATCTTGGTGGTCTGCGCCAGCGTCTCGGTCACCTCGACCGGCCGCAGCCGGCGCGACGACGGGATGTATTTCTCCTGCAGCCGGGCGGCGAGGAAATAGCTTTCGAGATCCTGGAAGAAGCGGCGGCGCACGCCAGGCCGGATCACCTTCACCGCCACCTTGGTATCGACACCGTCATGCATGGCTTGCGCGGGATGAACCTGGGCGATGGAGGCCGCCGCGACCGGCCCGCCGAACTGCGTATAGAGTTCGCCGATCTTGCGCCCGAGCGAGCCCTCGATCGCCGCCACCGCTTCCGCCTGCGAAAAAGTGTGCATCTTGTCCTGCAGCATGGCGAGGTCGAGCGCCATGTCGTTGCCGACGACATCGGGCCGCGTCGCCAGGAACTGGCCGAGCTTGACATAAGAGGGTCCGAGCCGGACCACCGCCTTGGCCAGCCGGTCGCTGCGCTCATAAGCGAGCGCGCGGCGGCGGGTAAACAGCCGCGCCATGCGCCAGCCGAATTTCGGCAGGCCACTGAGTTCGTCGCCCGGCAGTGCTGCGATCACGCCCTCGCGGACCAGCACCCAGCCGGCCCGTGCGAGCCGAAAGGCGGCGCCGACGCTGCTCATCGTCTACCCTGCTGCTGCAAACTGTCCGGCCTCAAAGCTTCCAGCCCGAATGAAGCGCTGCGATGCCGCCGGAATAGTTGCGGAACGACACGCGCTCGAAGCCCGCGCGGGTGATCATGGCAGCAAAGTTCTGCTGATTGGGAAATTTGCGGATCGATTCGACCAGGTAGGAATAGGGTTCGCCCTCGCCCGTCACCATCTTGCCGATCTGCGGAATGGCGTTGAACGACCAGGCTTCGTAGACTTTGTCCAGCAGCGGCATCTCGACCTCGGAAAACTCCAGGCACAGGAACCGTCCGCCGGGCTTCAGCACGCGAAAGGCTTCCGTCAGCGCGACATCGATGCGCGGCACGTTGCGGATGCCGAATGCGATGGTGTAGGCGTCAAAGGTGCTATCGGTGAAAGGCAGTTCCTCGGCATTGGCCTCGACGAAATCGGTGTTGCCGGACAGGCGCTTTTTCTCCGCGCGGTCACGGCCGACGCTGAGCATCGAGCCGTTGATGTCGAGCACCGTGGCATGCGTGTTGCCATGGCTGGCGTCTACAATGCGGAAGGCGATGTCGCCGGTGCCGCCCGCCACGTCAAGCACTTTCCAGCCCGGACGTTTCGGCGGATTGAGCCATGTCACCATGGCATCCTTCCACAGCCGGTGCAGCCCGGCCGACATCAGGTCGTTCATCAGGTCGTAGCGGTTCGCCACCTTGTGGAAAACCTCATTGACCAGAGGCTGCTTGTCGCCTGGCCCTACCTTCTTGAAACCATAGGAGGTTTCCATGCCGCCCGCGGCCGTGGTTCTCTCAACTGACATTATTTTGATCCGTCATAAAACCGGCGGGACCATAGCCGATCGATGGTGCGGGCGCTATTGTTTAAGGCGCGGTGTTCGGCCGCGCTTCCAGGTGGTGGGCTTTACGGCCTGGACTGATGAGACGGGATAACTGCATGCCTTTGAAAGCGGAACTGCACTGCCACATCGAGGGGGCAGCGGCGCCCGAACTCGTCGTCCGCCAGGCGCAGAAATACGGCAAGGACACCTCGCTTTATATCCAGAACGGCTCGTTCGTCTGGCACGACTTCACCTCTTTCCTCGCGGCTTACGACTTTTCCGCCGACCTGTTCCGCTCCGAGGAGGATTATGCCCGCCTCGCCGACCATTATCTGACCAGCCTTGCCCGCGACGGCGCCATCTATTCCGAGGTCTTCACCTCGCCCGACCATGCCGTCAGGGCCGGCCTGTCGCCCAAGGCCTACACCGATGCGCTCGGCGAAGGCATGCTGCGCGCCAAAGCCAAGACCGGCATAGAGGGCCGCATGATCGTCACCGGCGTACGCCATGTCGGCGTCGAATCGATCGAGCAGGCGGCGCGTTTTGCGGCGCGCTGCGGAAATCCGCTGGTCACCGGCTTCGGCGTCGCCGGCGACGAACGCATGGGCGAGATGGAGGATTATGTCAGGGCTTTCGAGATCGCCCGTGAAGCGGGTCTTGGCATCACCATCCATGCCGGCGAGTTGACCGGCTGGGAGACGGTGCAGGCCGCACTCGACCACATCCGCCCCTCGCGCATCGGCCATGGCGTGCGCGCCATCGAAAATCCCGACCTGGTGCGCCGCATCGCCGATGAGGGCATCGTGCTTGAATGCTGCCCCGGCTCCAACATCGCGCTCAAGGTCTACGACAGTTTCGCCGATCACCCTTTCCCCGCCCTGCAGGCGGCCGGCTGCAAGGTGACCCTGAATTCCGACGACCCGCCCTATTTCTGGACTTCGCTGAAGCGCGAATACGACATCGCCGCCGAGCATTTCGCCATGAACGAAAAGGCGCTGGCCGCCATCACCCGAACCGCGATCGAGGCGGCTTTCGTCGACAGGAAGACGAAAAGCGCGCTGCTTGCCCGGCTCGATGCGAAGAGGTGACTGGTGACTGGTGATTGGTTTGCCGGCGCTTCGGCCTGTCAACGGCAATGATCGATCCATCGGGACTCGCAAACCTGCTCACTATTCACTATTCACTATTCACCATTCACTGGAGCAACCCATGCAGGGCGTCACCGTCGTCGACCACCCGCTTGTCCAGCACAAGCTGACCATCATGCGCAAGAAGGAGACGTCGACCGCTGGTTTCCGGCGGCTGCTGCGCGAGATCTCGCTGCTGCTCGGCTACGAGGTCACCCGCAACCTTGAACTGACGACGACGACCATCGAAACGCCGATGGAAACCATGGAAGCGCCGACGCTGGAGGGCAAGAAGCTGGTCTTCGCCTCGGTGCTGCGCGCCGGCAATGGCCTGCTCGAAGGCCTGCTTGACCTAGTTCCGGCGGCCCGCGTCGCCCATGTCGGCCTCTACCGCGATCACGAAACGCTGGAGGCAGTGGAATATTTCTTCAAGGCGCCGAGCGATCTCGCCGACCGGCTGGTGATCGTCGTCGATCCGATGCTGGCGACCGCGAACTCGGCCATCGCGGCCATCGACAAGCTGAAGGAGCGCGGCGCCACCAACATCCGCTTCCTTTGCCTGCTGGCGGCGCCAGAAGGCATCGAGCGCTTCACCAAGGCGCATCCGGATGTCCCGGTCTTTACCGCTTCCATCGACCGCCAGCTCAACGAGAAGGGCTACATCATGCCCGGCCTCGGCGATGCCGGCGACCGCATGTACGGAACCAAATGACGGCGGCTGGCAAGGCCAGCTGGCATCCAGTCGTTTACCGCCCGTTTACGTAAAGCCGCGGTTTCGGGTTGGCGTTAAAGCGGCAAACACCATGTGCGCACGAGAATGGGCCTTCACGAAGGTCCGTTCATGCTGCGCAAGCTTCTCATTCTGGGCGTGTTCGCCGGAACGTCGGCATCGATCCCGATCGTCTATCAGTCGAACCCGCAGATTCTCGACAACCTGTTGAAGTCGACCGTCGCCGGCAAGCCGCAACCGCAGCCCGAGCTGAGCCTCGCCTCGGTTCCCGACAAGCCGGCCGCACCGCTGCCCACCGGTCGCAAGGTCCTGGTGGCGGCCGACGAGCGCGGCCATTTCACCTCCGCCTTCAAGCTCAACGGCCGCCAGGTCGACGGCATGATCGACACCGGCGCCACGTTGGTCGCCATCAACACCTCGACGGCGCGCCGCATCGGCATCTCGCTCAACCCGTCGGATTTCAGCCATCAGGTCAACACCGCCAATGGCGCGATCAGGGCCGCTGTGGTCAACATCGACCGCCTGCAGATCGGCAAGATCAGCGTCGACAACATCCAGGCCGTGGTCCTCGACGACAAGGCGCTGCGCACCAACCTGATCGGCATGAGCTTTTTGCAGCGGCTGACAAAATACCAGGTCGAAAACGGCACACTGTTGCTGGTGCAGTAGCGCGTTCCGCTACCCGCGCGGCAGCACGCGCCGGATGACAGTCTTGTCGGCGGCTGGTTTCGACACCCCGATCGTATAGGCCGAAAGCACGGCGGCTGCGGCCGCTTCGGCCTCCGCTTGCGTGCGGGCGTGGACGAGCGCCAGCGGCTCGCCGGCCCGCACCTCGGCGCCGAGCGGCAGCAGCCTGGTGATGCCGACCGCATGGTCGATCCTGTCGTCCGGCCGCGTACGCCCGCCACCGAGCCCGACCACAGCAAGGCCGATATCGCGGGTGGCAATAGCGGTGGCAAAACCGTTGCCTGTCGCCTTGACCGCAAACTCCACCGCCGCTTTCGGCAGGTATTTTTCCGGCTTCTCGACGAAATCGGCGGGACCGCCAAGGGCTGCGACCATACGCGCGAAGGCGGCTGCCGCGCGGCCGCCGGCCAGCGTCTCGGCCGCGCGCCTGAGACCGTCCTGATTGGACGACGCCAGCCCTGCCGATTGCAGCATCTCGGCGGCCAGCGCCAGCGTCACATCCTCCAGTCGCTTGTCGCGGAGCCTCCCGGTGAGGAAATCGACGGCGTTGCGCACCTCGACCGCGTTGCCGGCCGCCGACGCCAGCGGCTCGTTCATGCCGGTGACCAGCGCCGAGGCCTTCAGGCCGGCGCCGTTGGCGATCTCGACCAGGCTGTTGGCAAGTGCTGTCGCGTCGCGCGACTTCTCCATGAAGGCGCCATTGCCGACCTTGACGTCGAGCACCAGCGACTGCAGGCCGGCCGCCAGTTTCTTCGACAGGATAGAGGCAGTGATCAGCGGCACCGATTCCACCGTTCCGGTCACATCGCGGATCGCATAGAGCCGACGGTCGGCGGGCGCGAGATCGGCGGTCTGGCCGATGATGGCGCAGCCGGTCTCGAGCACCGTCTTGCGGAAGCGCGCGATATCCGGCTGGCTGATATAGCCTGGGATGGCATCCATCTTGTCCAGCGTGCCGCCGGTATGGCCGAGCCCGCGGCCGGAGATCATCGGCACATAGGCGCCGCAGGCGGCGACGATCGGCGCCAGCATCAGCGAGACATTGTCGCCGACGCCGCCGGTCGAATGCTTGTCGGTGACGGGACCCGGCAGGTCCGACCAGTCGAGCACATCGCCGGAATCCCGCATGGCGAGCGTCAGCGCCACCGCCTCGTCGCGGTTCATGCCGTTGAAGAACACCGCCATGGCAAAGGCGCCGACCTGGCCGTCCGAGACGCTGCCCGAAGTGACGCCGGCGACAAAGGCCGAAATCTCCTGCACGGACAGTTTCTGGCCGTCGCGCTTGCGGCGGATGATTTCCTGGGGAAGCATCAGGTGCCCTTTGGCTCCGGCAACCCATCCTGGAACACATGCGCAAGGATCGTCGCCAGCCGTGCGCCGCCGATCGGCGCCATGTCCTTGGTCTCCTGGTGCGACAGTTCCGCCCCGGTCATCCCGGCGGCGAGATTGGTGATCACCGAACAGGCGGCTACGCGAAGCCCAAGGAAGCGGGCGAGAATGACCTCCGGCACGGTCGACATCCCTACCGCATTGGCGCCCATGACGCGCGCCATGCGGATTTCAGCAGGGGTTTCGAAGCACGGACCGGAAAACCACATATAGACGCCCTTGTGCAGCGCCGTCCCTGTCGCCTTCGCCGCCCGTTCGATCGCCGCGCGCAGGCCGGCATCATAGGCTTCGGTCAGGCCGACGAAGCGGCGGTCGCTCGGCTCGCCGATCAGCGGGTTGGAGCCGGAGAAATTGATGTGATCGGTGATCAGCATCACCGATCCAGGCAGCATGTCGGGATCGACCGAGCCGGCGGCATTGGTAAGGATCAGCTTGGTGATGCCGATGCCGGCAAGCACCTCCAGCGCCGGCCGCATCGCCGCAGCAACGCCGTGCTCGTAATAATGGGCGCGGCCGGACAGCATCAGCACCGGCGTGCCGGCGAAAAGCCCCGCGACCACCTCGCCGGCATGGCCAGTCACCCCGCTGCGGGGGAAACCCGGCAGGTCGGCATAAGAGATGCGCACGGCATTTTCGACCTGGTCGACAAGCCCGCCAAGGCCCGACCCCAGCACCATCGCCGTTGTCGGCGCCAACCCGTCCAGCCTTTCAACGAGGTGGTCCAGAGCTTCCTTCATATCAGCCAACTCTCACTTCAAAATGTCGCCACGAAACCCGTAGGGCAGCATGTCGCCCATGGTCACGGTCTCGACCACGCCGGTGTTGTCGCAAAGATAGAGCTTTGTGTCCGGCCGGCAGAATTCCGCCAGCCTTTGCCGGCAGCCGCCACAGGGCGAGCATTTGGCCATGCGCGAGGCAATGACGGCGACCTCGACGATCTTGCCGCCGCCGCCCATGATGTAATGGCCGAGCGCCGTGGTCTCGGCGCACCAGCCTTCCGGATAGGACGCGACCTCGATGTTGGCGCCGGTGAAGACACGGCCGTCTTCGGTGCGCAACGCCGCACCCACCGGAAACTTCGAATAGGGCGCGTAGGCCTTGGCCATGGCCTCCTGCGCGGCTTCGAACAGATCATGCGACATCTAGACGTTCTCTCCGACGATCGTGTTCAAAACCCGGCCATTTGCGTTTCCTGGCGCCTTTCGAGCACAGCCGCATGTTCGACACAGTGCTCCTGGGCGCCCGGATCAACGTTCCTTGACATAGGGCACGCCGCCGGCGCGCGGCGGGATCGCCTTGCCGATGAAGCCGGCAAGCAGGATCACGGTCAGCACATAGGGCAGCGCCTGCATGAACTGCACCGGCACCTTGCCGATCAACGGCAGCGGCGAACCCTGCAGGCGGATCGCCGCCGCGTCGAGGAAGCCGAACAGAAGACAGGCGAACATAGCGTTGACCGGTCGCCATTTGGCAAAGATCAGCGCCGCCAGTGCGATGTAGCCCTTGCCCGCGGTCATGTCCTTCACGAAGCCGCCATTCTGCACCATCGAGAGGTAGGCGCCGGCAATGCCGGTCAGCACACCGGTGCAGATCAGGGCCCGGTAGCGCAGCCAAGCGACCGAGATGCCGGCGGTGTCGACGGCGGCCGGGTTCTCGCCGACGGCGCGTAGGCGCAGGCCGAAGCGGGTGCGAAACAACACCCACCAGGTGAACGGCACCATGGCGAAAGCGAGATAGACCAGGATCGAATGGCCAGAGAGCAGCTCGGAATAGATCGGCCCTATGATCGGCACGTCGTGGATCGCGGCAGCACCAGGCAGAGTGATGGCCTCGAAACGCTCGCCCGGCTGCAGCGCCGGCGTTCGCCCGCCCTGCTGGAACCAGGCTTGGCCCAGAATGATGGTCGAGCCGGCGGCGACGAAGTTGATGGCCACACCGGAGACGATCTGGTTGCCGCGATGGGTGATCGAGGCGAAGCCGTGCACCAGGGCAAAGGCGACCGACATCACGATCGCCATGCCGAGACCGAGGAAGGCCGAATGGAAGACCGAAGCGGCGGCCGCACCTGCAAAGGCGCCGACCAGCATCTTGCCTTCCAGCCCGATGTCGAAAACGCCGGCGCGTTCCGAATAGAGGCCGGCGAGGCAAGCGAGCAGCAGCGGCACCGACAGGCGTATGGTCGAGTCCAGGATCTGCACGATGGCGATGAAGACGTCCATCTCAGGCGCCCTTCCCTTTGACCGCTTCGATGCCGACCGACCTTGGACTGAACGAGGCGAACAGCGCCTGGACGTAGGGCCGGAACATGTGCTCCAGCGCACCGGCAAACAGGATGACCAAACCCTGGATGATGACGATCATGTCGCGGGAAATCGCCGGCATTTCGAAGGCAAGTTCGGCGCCGCCCTGGTAGAGCATGCCGAACAGGATCGCCGCCAGCACGATGCCGACCGGATGCAGACGGCCCATCAGCGCCACGGCAATGCCGACGAAGCCGGCGCCGGAGACGAAATCGATCGCCACATTGTGCTGGTCGCCCATCACCGGGTTCAGCGTCATCATGCCGGCCAGCGCGCCCGAAATCATCATCGCGATAATGATGATGCGGGTCTCCGAAATGCCGGCATAGCGCGCCGCCTTCGGGCTGTGCCCGTAGGTGCGCATCTCGTAGCCGAGCTTGGTGCGCCAGATCAGCAGCCAGACCAGGAATGCCATGAGCAGCGCCAGCAGGAAGCAGATGTTGAACGGCGCCGAGCGGATCTTGGCGCCGAACAGTTCGATGATCCAGTTGAGCTTGGGCAGTTCGGCGCCGGCGAGGAAGTTGCGCGTCTGCGGCGCCTGCGACGCTGCCGGCTTCAACGGCCCGACCAGGAGGTAGACCATGATCGAGGCCGCGATGAAGTTGAACATGATGGTGGTGATGACGATGTGCGACCCGCGCTTGGCCTGCAGATAGGCCGGGATCAGCGCCCACAGCGCACCGACGGCGGCTCCGGCGACGATCGCCAGCGGAAAGGTCAGCCACCACGGCAGCACAGTGTCGAAGGCGAGGCAGACCACGCCCACGCCAAGGCCGGCAATATAGGCCTGGCCCTCGGTCCCGATGTTGAACAGGCCGCAATGTGCGGCCACCGCCACTGACAGGCCGGTGAAGATGAAGGTGGTGGCATAGAACAGCGTGAAGGCAATGCCGGTTCCCTTGCCGAAAGCGCCCTCGACCAGGATGACGGCGGCACGAAACGGGTTTTCGCCGACCAGCATGACGACGAAACCGGCAACGATGAAGGCCACCGACAGATTGATCAGCGGGATCAGCCCATAATCGGCCCAGGCCGGCAGCTTGGCGTAAGGCGTGCTCACTCTGCCGCCTCCTGGCGATCGACGCCTGCCATCAGCAGGCCAAGCTCGCCTTCGGTCGCCTCGGGGCCACGTTCGCCGACGATGCGCCCGGCAAACATCACCAGGATGCGGTCCGACAGCGAACGGATCTCGTCGAGCTCGACCGACACCACCAGCACCGCCTTGCCCTGGTCGCGCATTGCGATCAGCCGCTTGTGGATGAATTCGATGGCGCCGACATCGACGCCGCGCGTCGGCTGGCCGACGATCAGAACACCGGGATCCTGCTCCATTTCTCGCGCCAGCACGATCTTCTGCTGGTTGCCGCCGGAGAAATTCGCCGTCTTCAGACGCGGATTGCCGGGACGGATATCGTACTTCTCGATCTTGTCCTTGGCATCGGTCATGATGGCGTCGATGTTGAGGAACGGCCCTTTGAGGTAGCGCGGGTCGTCATGGTAGCCGAGGATCGAATTCTCGTTCTCCTCGAAGGCCAGCACCAGGCCGACATGATGGCGGTCCTCCGGCACATGGGCGAGCCCACGGTCGCGCAACTCGCCGGGATCGGCGGCCCCGGTCAGGTCGATCGGCTTGCCATCGAGCATCACCGAGCCGGAAACCGCGCGCCTTATGCCGGAAATCGCCTCGAGCAGTTCGGACTGGCCGTTGCCTGCGACACCGGCAATGCCGACGATCTCGCCGGCGTGGATATCGAAGGAGATGTCGTCGACCATGGTGACGCCGCGCTGGTCTTTCACCGTCAGGTTCTTGACGGCCAGCTTGACCGCGCCGGCCTCCGTCTCGCCCTTTTCGACCCGCAGCAGCACGCGCCGCCCAACCATCAGTTCGGCCAGTTCGCCGACTGTCGTCTTGCAGGTCTCGCGCGTCGCCACCATCGTGCCCTGGCGCATGACCGAGACATTGTCGGTGATGGCCATGATCTCGCGCAGCTTGTGGGTGATCAGCACCACCGTTTTCCCCTGGTCCTTCAACTGCCTGAGGATGCGAAACAGATGGTCGGCCTCGGCCGGCGTCAATACGCCCGTCGGCTCGTCGAGAATCAGGATTTCGGCGCCGCGATAAAGCGCCTTCAGGATTTCGACACGCTGCTGCAGGCCGACCGGCAATTCCTCGATGATGGCGTCGGGATCGACTTCCAGCCCGTATTCGCGCTCGAGCCGCTCCAGTTCGGAGCGCGCCTTGGCGATACTCTTTTTCAACAGCGCATCGCTTTCGGCGCCGAGGATGATGTTTTCCAGCACGGTGAAATTGTCGACCAGCATGAAGTGCTGGTGCACCATGCCGATGCCGAGCGCGATGGCGTCGTTGGAAGTCTTGATCGACGCCGGCTTGCCGCCGACGCGGATCTCGCCGCTGTCGGCCTGGTAGAAGCCGTAGAGGATCGACATCAGCGTCGACTTGCCGGCGCCGTTCTCGCCGACGATGCCGTGGATGGTGCCGCGTGCGATCTCCAGATTGATGTCGCGATTGGCGCGAACGGCGCCAAAACTCTTGTTGATGCCGATCAGTTCGATTGCGGCTTGCGCCATGCAGCCTGTCCCACTCTTATTTTTTTATCGCTTGGTCAAAACGCCTAGCATGATGCCCCACCCGTGCCAATTGGCGGCGCAGTGGCCACTCTCGACAAATCCCGGTGCGCTTGTCAATTTCGAACGTGGCCGCAGACCTTCACATTCACTAATATGCAAGGCTCGACAGTCGCATCATGCTGCAACTGCGTGCACCAGGACCTGGGGAGTTTCGAATGATCATGCCTGTCGACCGGCTGACGACGCTGGAAATCCGCGCCGCCGAGCAGGAAAAGACGATCGAGGAACTGTCGGGCCAGATCGCCGAACAGTGGACGGTCATCGAGCGCATGCAGCGCAAGCTGGATGCGCTGACCGGGCGCTTCATGGCGCTGGAGGAACAATCGGCACCCGACGTGCCGATAACCAAACCGCCGCACTGGTAGCAAGGAGAAGCCGATGGCCGGTGAAAGCGATCGCGTTACGCGGGCGGGCGACTATGTGCTTGGCCTGATGAACGATCGCGACCGCGAGCGTGCCGAGCGAGACCTGGCGATCGATCCCGCCTTCCGCGACACGGTGATGCGGCTGGCCGAGCGCATGCATGTCTTCGACGGCACGGGGCGGCCCTCGGGCGACGACGATCGCTGGCGGCTGATCTCGCAACGCATCGCCGAACTGCCGCAGATGCGTGTGGTTGGCCAGGACGAAGCGAAGCCGGTGATCGGCAGACTGGAGCGGAAGCCCTATGGCGTCGGCGTGCATTCGCTCGGTGGCCGACGCGGCGCCGTCATCGCCATCGCGCTGATCATGGTGTTTGCGCTGGGTTATCTCTTGGGCTTGTTGTCGACCGGCGGTGCGCTTCTGCCCTGACGTCCAAGGCAATCGCATATGGATTCTTGCGAAGAAGGACCCGCAACGCAGGAACTGCCGATCTCCCCCCTTGCGGGGGAGATGGCCGGCAGGCCAGAGGGGGGTGTGAAGGATCGCCAACCTGAATGGCTCCAGAATGAACCGTAATTGGCTGTTAGGCCGAGGGACAGCACCCCCCTCTGCCTTGCCATGCATCTCCCCCGCAAGGGGGGAGATCGGACGTCGCCGAGACCTCCGCCAATCCTCAACGTCCTTTAAAGCCCTCAAACAAAACCGCCGGGCTTTCACCCGGCGGTTCGTAAGCGAATTCTTATCAATCAATACGGGCAGGCGTTGTCGGCGGTGTAGTCGTGCACCTGGATCGTGCCGGCGATGATGTCGGCCTTGGCCTTTTCGACGGCAGCCTTCATTTCGTCGGTGACCAGCGCCTTGTTGTTGTCGTCCATGGCGTAGTCGACGCCGCCCTCCTTGAGGCCGAGATTTTGCAGGCCGCCTTTGAAGGTGCCGTTCTTGCCGTCCATGAAGGCGGTGTAGACGGCCACGTCGACGCGCTTCAGCATCGAGGTCAGCACCTTGCCGGGCTGCAGGCCGTTCTGGTTGGAATCGACGCCGATGCCGAGCTTGCCGGCATCCGCCGCCGCCTGCAGCACGCCGACGCCGGTGCCGCCGGCCGCGGCATAGACCACGTCGGAGCCCTGGTCGATCTGCGTCTTGGCGATCTCGCCGCCCTTGGCCGGATCGTTCCACGCCGCCGGCGTGTCACCGGTCATGTTCTGGATGACATCGGTCGCACCGGCCGCCTTGGCGCCGCCGACATAGCCGCATTCGAACTTGCGGATCAGCGGAATGTCCATGCCGCCGATGAAGGACACCTTCTTGGACTTCGAGGCCATCGCCGCCAGGATGCCGACGAGATAGGAGCCTTCGTTTTCCTTGAACACAAGCGAGCGGACATTGGGCATATCGACGGCATCGTCGATGATGGCGAAGTTGAGATCGGGATATTCCTTCGCGACCACCTTCAGCGCATCCTCCCAGGCAAAGCCGGCCATGACGATCGGGTTGCGGCCGTCCTCGGCGAAGCGGCGCAGCGCCTGCTCGCGTTGCGAGGCGTTCGACACTTCGAACTCGACATAGGCGGTGCCGGTCTCGGTCTTGAACTTTTCGGCGCCGTGATAGGCAGCCTCGTTGAAGGATTTGTCGAACTTGCCGCCGAGATCGTAGAGGATGGCCGGCTGGACATCCGCGGCGAAAGCCGGAAGAACCATTGCGGTTGCGGCCAGGAGGCCGAGAACGATACGTTTCATGTGATCCACACCCTGTCGGTTATTTTTTTCCGTTACGCGCCGTCCGCCTGCCCGGTTCTCCGGCAGGCATGCGGCATCAGCCAGGAGTGTACTCCCCTCCCGCTCAAGGCAATCTGGCACGGCCCGAAACAAAATTCACGCGGAATTTTGACCTTTTGGAAAAGCATGCCCCCCGTTGGAAAAACATGCCCAATGCGGTGACAGCTGTGGACGATTGCCGCGTTGTCGTCGCAAGTCCGCTGGGACAACCCATCAGCCCGGCGCGAACTCTCCGCCGCGCCGCCGGCGCCGGTAGCCGATCGCATAGAGGATGAAGGCAAGCACCGCGAACACGGCAAACCCCGGCTGGGCAAGCACCCAGGCGATGCCGCCATCCCATATCATCGGATTGACCTTGGCGCGCACGAAGGTCTCGAAGGCCGCGCGGGTGTCGGGCGAAACCGCCAGCCAGCTCGAATTCAGCGGCGTCATGACCAATGTGGAAGCCGCCACCGAGCGCGTCGCGTCGAGCACGGCCATGATGACGGCGACCGAGAGTGCGATCATGGCCGCGAGGCGAAACAAAAAACGCAACATCGAAATCTTCCCCGATCCGCAAGTTCCTCCCGAGGACCTTCCGGTCAAAGGCGAGGAATAGAATGCGCACGCCCGGCGTGCAATCGCCATACGCGAATTTGAAGCCCATCGCCCGCCTATATGGCCACCTTTCGGCTCCGCCGATGGACGAGTCAGACGCCGAGGATGCCGCCGCCAATGGCCCCGACCACCAGCCCGGCAAGGCCGATGAACACCGCGAAGTAGCCGCAGCCGCCTTCGAAACAGCTGATGTCGGTGGCTTCGGCGATCCCCGCGCCGAGCGCGAAGCCGGCGACAGTGCCGACGACGGCGCCGAGGATGATGCCGGCCAGCGCGGCGACGATCGAACTAAAGGCTGACGGTGCCTGCGCTTCCGGCCTTGCATAAAAGGCCTTGGCCTCGTCGCGGCGGCGCAGCAGGTAAATGCAAAACAGGCCGATGACGATTTCGGTGGCGGCGATCGCAAGCTCCCTGGCGGAGACGGTGAAATCGGGCACGGTCAGCGCATAGACCTGCTCGGCCAGCCGCCAGGCGATAGTGGTGATCTGCCAGATGGTGAAATGACGCGGAAAGCGCGCGGAACGGCTTAAGGCGAGGCCGAGCAGATAAAGCCCCCACACGATGGTGACGATGTCGAAGGCCAGTCCGCCAAGCACGAAATAGAAGACCCTGTCCGGCAGGCCGGAACTCTCGAACAGCCACCGCGCCGAGACCAGCCAGTAGACCGACCATGCCATGACGAAGAGGAGCCAGACCACGGGCACGAAGGACAGCCCGCTGTCCGGACGCCCTGCGGGCGTCAGCCCGCCTGGCATGCCTCCGGCCGGCGTTCCGCTGGCCGGCTGTTCATTGCTCGATGTCATGTCTGGACGTTGCCCCCGCAAAGCCTCCGCCGCACTCGACAGGTGGCGAGGGGCGAAGTCAAGCGCGGCCGGCCCTGCCGCCTTGCCCGTGCACACCATTCAGAACCGAAGCGCCTTAGAAGCGGAGCCGTTCAACGCCCCGCGAAACGATGCATGGCCGGCAAAGCGAATAGACTGCCGTTATGGCTTGGCATTCGGCGCCGGATCGACTAGATGAGCCCCGCGCCTGTTTGATTGACGGGCGCCGGGAAGGGCATCCGCTGGTTGGCGGTGTCCATCAAGCGGGTCTTCCCGCAAATCCCAAAGGGATGCATCTCCCCAACCCGCGTGGCAAAACCGGCCGGGCGCGAATGCAAGGACGGAGAGGTGGCCGAGTGGTTGAAGGCGCACGCCTGGAAAGTGTGTTTACGGGAGACCGTAACGCGGGTTCGAATCCCGCTCTCTCCGCCATTATCAAGCCATTGAAACCGCTGCGATTTCCCATCCCAGCGGGTGCGGCTGACTCTACTTCACATGCTCGCCCTGGGTTCATGGCGGATTGCCGGCTTGCTCGCCAAGCCAGGCGCAGAAATGCCGCGGAGCGATCCGGCGGTCGCCGTCACCTGTTCAACCGCCAGAGTTTCAAAGGCGTAGCCGGACCTCTGTCTTCACTCTTCGTGCCCCATCTGTCACCGTCGCAACCAACGCGGTAGTGCCGCCTGGTGCGATCTCAGGTCGCAGATGAGGTAATTCCATGAATTATAACGATATCGACCTCAATCTATTGCGGGTCTTTGACGTGATGATGCGGGAAAGGAGCGTCACGCGGGCGGCTACCGAATTAGGCAGAACACAATCCGCTGTAAGCCACTCCCTGTCGAAGCTTCGGTATCTATTGCAGGATGAACTGTTCACCAGAGATGGCGGCGAGATGCGGCCAACTCCCCGGGCAGTTGAGCTGCTGTCGAATATTTCCGCCGCACTCGCAACGATCCGCGCATCGATCGACCGGCATCAGATCTTCAATCCAGCAACGACGCGACGCAACTTTCGCGTTGGACTTACAGATTATCATGCCATGGTTTTCATCCCGGGCCTCATTCGAGAATTTTCCAGGCAAGCTCCTGGCGCGACGCTGAACGTCATTCCCGCAAACGGACCCGAAATCGGGTCATCGGTCTATCTGAGACAAGTTGACTGCGCGCTGACGGGAGCAGCGATACGCGACGACCCAGGTCTCTTGAAGGTGGAGCTTGGCCAGGACCGATTGTTTTGCGCGGTGTGGAGTGGAAGCAAGATCGCCAGAAGCGCAATGACGCTGGAAACCTATCTGGCCAGTTCTCACCTCCAGATTTCCGCAGATGGCCTGGCGGAAGGCCTCGCGGATGCCGCCCTCAAACAGATGGGTCTTCGCCGCAATGTCGTTGCGACCATCTCGAACTATCCGGTGCTGCCCTGGGCGCTTCGCGGCACTGAACTGATTACCCATTGCGG
This sequence comes from Mesorhizobium sp. M0772, assembly GCF_040320135.1. Classification (NCBI taxonomy): domain Bacteria; kingdom Pseudomonadati; phylum Pseudomonadota; class Alphaproteobacteria; order Hyphomicrobiales; family Phyllobacteriaceae; genus Mesorhizobium; species Mesorhizobium sp. M0772. Next base: position 37,734 of record NZ_JAMYPB010000036.1, read on the forward strand.
TGATGCCATCCTGCAAATGCTGGATGAGAGGAGTGAGGTGACGTTGGTCCCGCCACCCCTTCCGATATCGAATGTGAATGCCTGGCTTATTGTTCATCGCCAGATGGCGAATGACCCGGGAACCAGGTGGCTCCGGGAAATCATCGTGGGAATCTACAACGAATCGCGGAGCAAGAGACACCAAGGCACCGTCGGAGCACCGGGGTCGGCCGTAAAATAGGTCGCGCGCGCTGCTTCACCACTCAACCGCTTTTCAGCTGCGAGTGCTTCGCAACTATGAGCAGCGCTCATTTTCACCATGAGAACAATCGATTTGACGAATACTTGGGCTGGAGAGCACATTCCCTTCAACAATAACAGGGGAATGCCGAAATGAGATCAACGTTCAAGGGCCTTCTTGCCCTCGCCATCGCGTGCACCGCCTCCTCGGCGTGGTCCGCAACCCTCGACAATGTCAAGAAAAATGGCGTGCTGACCTGTGGCACAAATTCGGCCACGGCTGGCTTCAGCCTTCCCGACAATGAAGGCAAATGGACCGGATTTGTCGTCGATTATTGTCGCGCCGTGGCCGCTGCCGTGCTCGGGGATGCGCAAAAGGTCAAGTTCATCCCATTGACGCCAAAGGATCGCTTCACCGCCTTGCAGTCGGGAGAGATCGACATTCTCGCCCACAACGCAACCTGGACATCGTCCCGCGATACGTCGCTAGGCATACTGTTTGCCGGCACGTATTTCTATGACGGCCAGGGGTTCATGGTGCGCAAGGCGGACAATATCACGTCAGCCAAGGGACTTGACGGCGCATCGATATGCGTCACCCAGGGCACCACGACCGAGTTGAACCTTGCCGACTATTTTCGCTCGCAGTCGATCAAGTACACGACGGTTGGTTTCGCGGACGAGGAAGCTGTAGTGAAGGCTTATGAGGAGGGACGTTGCGACGTCTTGTCCGCAGACACCTCCACCTTGAACGCGTCGCGGCTTCGCATGGCCAAGCCGGACGACAGCATTGTTCTTCCCGAGCTGATCTCCAAGGAGCCGCTTGGTCCGGCCGTGCGGCAGGGTGACGACCAGTGGCTCAATGTGGCGAAGTGGACGCTCTACGTCATGGTGGCCGCGGAGGAATACGGGGTCACCTCCAAGAACGTCGATGCCATGAAATCGTCGGACAATCCCAGCATCCGCCGCTTGCTTGGCGTGGACGGCAGCATAGGCAAGGACATCGGGCTCGGCGATAACTGGCCGGTCGAGGTGATCAAGCAGGTCGGCAATTACGGCGAAGTGTTTGATCGCAATGTCGGCAAGGATTCGCCGCTGAAAATGGAGCGCGGCATGAACGCGCTCTGGAACCAAGGCGGCGTTCAATACGCTCCGCCGATCCGCTAACGCATGTCGCTCAAAAATGGCCCCGGTTTTGAGACAACGACATGCATAAAAACAAAGACCCTAAAGCGCGTCGCCTGAGTCCGTTCAAACGCGACGCGCTTTAAGCAAAGCACGGTTGCAAGGCGCTGGCGTGGTACCGTCAGCGCCTTGCACGGACCCGATAGGAACAGCCCATGTCCCATTTGTCGCTTCCCGCGCCGTCGCGCAGGAGGTTGTCGCTGCACGATACGAAGGTGCGGGGCATCTTCTACCAGCTCTTGCTCGCCGGCTGCCTGCTGGCCTTGGCCCTGGGCATCGGCATGCAGACTGCATCGAATATGCGGGTCCGGGGGATTCCGCTCTCATTCGACTTTTGGAATGAGTCTGCCGGCTTCGACATCAATCAAACCCTGATACCGTACGATGCATTGTCCAGCTACGGTCAGGCGTTCTGGGTGGGAGTGGCCAACACCCTCTACGTCAGTCTCCTCGCAATCCTGTTCGCGACCTTGCTTGGCTTCGTCATCGGCGTTGCCCGCCTGTCGCCGAACTGGATCGTTTCGAAGGTGGCGACCGCCTATGTCGAGCTTGTGCGCAATGTTCCGTTGTTGCTGCAGCTGCTGTTCTGGTACAACGCCGTCCTCAAGCCGTTGCCCTCGCCGAAGGCGTCCATCGCCATTCCCGGCGGCATCTACCTCAACAATCGCGGCCTCATCGTTCCGGAGATTCATCTGCATCCGGGAGCGGGGCTGGTGGGCCTGGCATTCGTTGCGGCCATTTCCTGCTGCGTTGCATTCTGGTTTCGCGCCAGGAGCGTCCAGAGACGGACGGGCAGGCAGCTGCCGGTGCTTCTGGTCAGTCTGGCGACCTTGATAGGATTTCCGCTGGTCCTTTTCCTGGCGGCTGGCGAGCCGGTCTCGTTCGTCGCCCCGCAGCTACGGGGTTTCAATTTTCAAGGCGGGCATCAGCTCTATCCGGAGTTTGCCGCTCTCCTGATCGGTCTGTCGGTCTACACCGGTTCATACATCGCCGAGATCGTGCGAGGTGGAATCCAGGCAGTGCCAAAGGGCCAGACCGAGGCTGCGCATGCGCTGGGGCTGGCGCCGGGCAAGACGCTTCGTCTGGTCGTCGTTCCCCAGGCGCTGCGCATCATCATTCCCCCTTTGACAAGCCAGTATCTCAATCTCATCAAGAACTCGTCGCTTGCCGTGTTCATCGGCTATCCCGACCTCGTTCAGATCTTTGCAGGCACGGTGCTCAACCAGACCGGAGCCGCCGTCCAGGTCATGGCGATTACCCTGTCGGTCTATCTCGTTATCTCCCTTGCCACGTCATTGGCCATGAACGCGTGCAACCAACATTTTGCAATCGTTGAGAGGTGACGGGTGAGCGATCAGTCCATGCGTTCGCCAGTTGTGATCAGCGCACTCATACCAGCCATGGCGCCTCCCGCGGACGTTCGACCGGGTCCAGTGAGCTGGATGAAAAAGAACCTGTTTTCGACGCCGTCTTCAGGCGCGCTGACAATATGCTTTGTCCTCCTAGCCGCGTGGCTGCTGCATCACTTCCTGAGCTTTGCGATCTTCAACGCGGTCTGGAGCGGCGGCCATGAAGCTTGCCGTGCGAACAGCCAGGGGGCTTGCTGGCCTTTCATCGCCGAGAAGTTCGACTACCTGCGATACGGCGCGTATCCGGTTTCCGAGCGGTGGCGCGTGGACCTTGCGCAGGCGATCGGCGCCATCCTCATCGTTTGGCTCCTGTGGACGAAGGCTCCGCGGCGCAAAATGGCGGCGTTGCTGTTCTTCCTCGTCTACCCCGTGGCCGCGTTCGTTCTCGTGCGCGGCGTTGCCTGGCTTCATTTGCCTGTCATCGATACGACGCTCTGGGGCGGTCTCTTGATCACGTTGCTGATGTCGATCGTGGGTATCGTCTTCTCGCTACCGATCGGGCTTATCCTGGCGCTTGGACGCAGGTCGGAACTCCCTTTCGTCAAGACGGTTTGCGTCACGTTCATCGAAGTCGTCCGCGGCGTGCCGTTTATCACAGTGTTGTTCATGGCGAACTTCATGATGCCGCTCTTCGTCCCGGATTATCTGACGCCTGATCGACTGTTGCGCCCGCTCATCGCGATAGCGTTGTTCTCGTCCGTCTATATGGCCGAGGTCGTGAGAGCCGGCCTTCAGGCGATCCCGAAGGGCCAACACGAAGCGGCCAAGGCGCTCGGGATCGGCTACTTCGACATGATGCGCCTGATCGTCCTCCCTCAGGCGTTGACGATCGTCATACCGAGCATCGTCTCGACCTTCATCGGTCTGTTCAAAGACACGACTCTGGTCGCCATCGTCGGCATCGCGGATTTCCTGAAGGCCGTTGAAACGGCGCGCGTCGATCCGAACTGGGCAGGCCCGACGATCTCATCAACCGGCTACCTCTTTGCGGGGTTGGTCTACTGGAGCTTTTGCTTCGGCATGTCGCGTTACTCGCAATCTATGGAGCGCCAATTGGCGCGTGGCCACAAATCCTAGGAGGCGCTGATGATGCCACAAGCAATGCCCGCGGCAAGGTGACCATCAAATGGCTTGTGCAGACACGCCCGCATCGGCGCTTGGGCAACGACATATCGCGGGAATAGATTTCGACCAGATCCACGACCGTCAGCAGTTCGGATCCGTCAAATGGGCCAACCAGTGGGACGAGTTCTCTCCCCAGGTCGAGGGCCAGGACCTGCTGTCGCTGTGGACGGCGGATATGGACTTCCGCGCTCCGGAAACCGTCATCGCGCGACTGCGCGAGGCCGCGGAGCATGGCATTTACGGCTACACACGCCGCGATCCGCGCCACTATGAGATCGTGCAATCGTGGTTCGCGCACCGGCACAACTGGTCGCCGAAACTGGAGACCTTGCTTCCCGCGCCGGCGATCATGCCGTCGGTGGCTGCGATACTGCGAACCTTCACCAAGCCCGGTGACGGCGTCATTGTGCAGTCGCCCGTGTACTCGCCCTATTTCGAAGTGGTTCAGGGAAACGGCCGCGTTCTGCTTACGAACCGGCTGAGGCTGCAGAACAACAGATATGAGCTCGATCTCGAGGATTTCGAGAAACTGGCGGCCGGCGGCGCCAAGGCATTCCTGCTGTGCAATCCTCACAACCCTGCCGGAATGGCCTGGACACGCGAAGAATTGGCGGCGCTCAACGACATCTGCGAGCGTCATGGGATCCTGGTGATATCCGACGACATTCACTGCGACATAAGGTTGTCGGATCGCCCCCACATCGTCTTCTCCTCCATCTCGGAAGATGCTGCCGAGAAATCGTTCATCTGCACCGCTCCAACGAAGACTTTCAATCTTGCCGGGGTTCCTTCGGCAACCATTTCGGTAGCCAGCAAAAAGCGCCGCGAGGCGCTTCTTGCCGCAATGCAGGCGTCATTCATGGTGAATGCGAACTTTTTCGGCCGCCTGGCTTTGGAGGTTGCTTACAGCAGCGGCGCGCCATGGCTCGACCAACTCACGCACTACATCGCCGGCAACATCGATCTGGTTTGCGAGTTCGCCGGTGAACACCTTCCAGGCATCACGCCCATGCAGCCCGACGCATCGTTTCTGGTGTGGTTGGACGCGTGCGCGCTCGATGGCCGAGTGGGTGGAATTCAGAAGTTCTTTGTCGATCGGGCCGGGGTTAATCTCTATGACGGCCGCGTCTATGGGCCTGGCGGCGAAGGCTTCATTCGCCTGAATGTCGGCTGCCCGCGTGCTCTGTTGCGCCAAGGGCTGGAGCGCATGTCCAGCGCGCTGGCATCCCTGTGATCGAGCGCCAGGGTGCTTCGGATGCGAGCCTGGTACTTGATGCCGGCAGCCGGTAAGGAAACGTCCGAGGCCGACGAGCCGGGTGGCCCGCTAGTCCGGATTCCATAGCCGTGCCGGACACGACGCTCAAGCCAAGGTCGACATGTCCATCTTGATCGCCGCTACCATTTCACAGCGAACCCGAGCTTGGCGCCCAGGGCATGGCTGTCGCCAAAATCCTTGAGACTTGTCCGCACGGTGCCTTCCCCGAAGACTGCGTAGCGGCCGTCCGCCCAGCTCAACGAGCCACCAAGGCCGACACCGCCCCACAGCGCCTGATTTTCGCTGACCAGCTTCGTGCCAGACACATCGACATCATTTCCGTCGAGGAAGTCGTAGTAAAGGTTGCCGAGCCCATAGATGTGCGTACGGCTTACCTGCCCCGCTTCGTCCACCCACTGGTCTTCATAGTCCGCGGAGAGGCCGAGGCGGCCAACGAGGCTGTTGCTGCTGCCGGGCGACACGACGGCGCCAAACGGGTCGGTGAACGTGTCGAAGTCGACCGACGAATAGACAAGCTGGGCTTGGGGCGTCAGCGACCAGTTGCCGTTGAGGGCGATCTTCTGTCCGGTCTCGATGCTCAGCCCGTAGCCGAAACCGTTGTTGCCGTCCGCAAGCGTGGTGCCCAGCGTGGCCGACCGGATGTCACTGTCATACCATGTCGCCTCGGCCTGCGCGTCGACGTAGAAGCCACCGCTGCCGAACCAGGTGAGCGTGCTGCCGACGCCGTAGCCGGTGGCAGCGATCGACCCTGCCCCGAAGATCGAGGAGACGTCCGACGACGCGGTTCCGTAGTGGGCCGTAATCCCTCCGATCAGGGTACCGGCGTCGCTTTCGTGCAGCAGGCCATCGACGCCGGCCTGCAGCTTCCAGGTGGTCACATCATAGTTCGTGCCGGAGGTCGACGTCTCCGGCTTGATCTCGGCATGGGCAGCTTCGATGCGCGCCCATATCGCCTTGCCGTCGACCGAGCCCTGGCCTGGCAGGTCCGCACCTTGCGGCGTAGCACCCTCGCCCCACGACCGATTGCCAATGCGTTGCTGCATGGTGCCCAGTTCATTGAACGCCTGCAGCACCCCTTCATAGGCCTCGTACAGCGGCACGCCGGGCGAATAGAGCGGCTGCGGATCGGGATCGCCGTTGACCAGGGCCGAGCGCAGATACCAATCGCCATCGGCCGGTGTGCTGACGCCGCCTTGGTAAAGCCTGTAGGCATAGGCGCCCGCGACGACCGCTGCATCGCCTTCGAAGGTATAATTGCCGTCGAGCGAGAAGCTGCCGTTCGAGACGCCGCCGACGTCGACGATCTTGATGCCTCCGACCGTTTGGGCGCCCGACCCGCCGAAATTGACGACCTGAAGGGTACCCGTCCCTGACGTGTTGCCGGCGATCACCAGCATGTCTGTCGGCGAACCGTCACCACCGAGCGCAGCGTTGAGAACGACGGCGCCGCTATTGCCGACATAGTCGCCGCTTACGGTAAGTGTGTCGCCTGGGACGCCACCCGCGATGCGCACCGTTCCGGCGTTGCTCAGCCCCGCAATCGTCTGGGACGTGCCGGCAAGATCGAGCGTGGCGCCCGAGGCGACGGAAAACTGCGAGGAGGAACTGAACGCGTTCGCAGCGCCCGCGGCAAGCGTGCCGCCGCTGACCGCAGTGGCGCCGGTAAAGCCTGAGTTGTCCAACGCAAGCAGCAGCGTGCCTTGGCCGTCCTTGATGAACGTACCGGCGCCCGAGAGCACGCCGGCATAGCTGGCGGAGGCCACTTGGTCGAATGTGAAGGAGGCGCCGGCGCCGATCGCGACATCGCCACCGAAGCGCTCGGCCGCCGAGACGAGGCCGCCTTGATTGACGGTCCAGTCCAGCAGCGACGTGCCTGACAGCGTCAGCACGCCGGCGCCATCCTTCATCATTGCGCCGGTGCCGGAGATATCGCCGGCGAAGCTGGCGTCCGCCGCCTGGTCGAACACGACAGTGCCGGAATTGCCGATGTCGCCACGAATCGAGGTTGCATCGCCGACCAGCGTGCCAGCGCTGACCAACGTGTTGCCGCCATAGCTGTTCGTTCCCGTAAGCGTCAGCGTGCCGGCGCCGGTCTTGGCAAGGCTGCCAGCGCCAGAGATCGCACCGGACAAGGTCAGGTCGGCCACAGTGTCGAAGGTGCCGCCGGCCGACGAAAGCGTGACGTCGCGCGCCGAGCTGAACGCCGCTGTGTTGCGCAGCGTCCCGCCGGAGAGCGTCAGGCCGCCAGCGGCAACGCCGAGATTGTTGTCGGCTGAAACAGATAGCACGCCGCCCAGGACGGTGGTGCCGCCCGTGTAGGTGTTGGCGCCGGACAGCACCAGCGTGCCCGCATCGGTCTTGGTCAGGCTGCTGGTCCCGGTTAGCACGGAGGCGATGGTGGCGGTGTAACCTGCTCCGGCCACCGTGCCGTCGCCGACCCGAATGATGCTCTCGCCGCCAGCGCCATCAAGCGTGATGGCGTCGCCTTCGATGCGGTAGCCATCGGCGGCGAATTGCATGCCCGTAATCGCAAGCGCGCCGGCGCTGCCGTCGGCGATGACGGTGCCGCCGAGCGTCTGGAAGATGGCGAAGCCGGGCTGCGGCTTCATCGCGCCAGTTACCAGGCCGGTGCTCGTCGTCCAGTTCAGGCTTGTCGCCGTCCACGTGCCGTTGCCGCCGTCGACCAGATCATTGTTGGCATTGCCGGCCGCGTCACCATCCCAGAAGAGCAAGTCGGTGCCGACGCTGCTGACGAGATTGACCTGGTTGGCGACGGAGGTCTGCACCGTCAGGTCGGCGGCCGTGACACCGGCCGGCAGATTGCCGAGCTCGAGACCATTGTCGGTGAGTGCGCCGCCATAATTGATTAGCCGGTAGACGCCAGGCCCGAAGCCGCCGACATCGGTGATGTTGAGGCTGCCGTCCAGCGTCAGCGCGCCGGTCACCTCGATCAGGTCGTTGACACCGCCGCCGACAATGCCCGCCTGGCCGAGCTCGTAGTCGAGCATAGAACCGGAGCTCAGGCTGAGCGATCCGACCGTAAGCGTGCCAGGGCTGGACCCCGGCGCCAGCACACCGCCATCGGCGACGATCACCGCGCCGCCGATCGAGCCGGAGCCGCCCAGCGTGCCGCCGCTGTTGACCGTCGTTTCGGTGCTGCCGAGCGAGCCCTCGACGATAAGCTTGCCGCTGTCGACGGTGGTGCGGCCGGAATAGGTACTGTCGCCCTTGAGCACCAGGGTGCCGGCGCCCTCCTTGTAGACGCCGCCCACGCCGGTCAGCTCGCCATTCGCGGTCAGCGTCGTACCCGCCGCCGCGCGGAAGTAGCCATAGGCGGAAGTGAGCTTGACATCGCGGCTCATGGCGAAGCTTGCTGTCGTGCCGAGTTCGCCGCCGTCGAGTGTCAGCAGGCCCGTAGCGGCACCCAGATTCTGGTCCGACGCGACCGAGATGCTTTTGCCGGTCCCGACCTTGGTGCCGCCGCTGTGGGTGTTGGCACCGGTCAGCGTCAGCGTGCCGAAGCCTTCGATGTCGACGCTGCCCGAGCCGGAGATATTTCCGCCGAAGGTGTGGGGGCCGAGGTCGAGAAACGAGACAGCGCCGTTGTCCAGGATGTCGCCACGGATCGCCACGGTGTTGCCGGCAAGCGTTCCTGCATTGACGATGTTGCCACCCGTATAGCTGTTGGACAAATTGGTGACGTTGAGCGTGCCGGCGCCGCTCTTGACCAGTGTGCCGGTGCCGGTCACCTGGCCTGACACGTCCAACTGCGTGCCTGCCACCGTGTCGAACCCGCCGGTCGAATTGATCAGGACATTGCGATTGGTGGCGAAGCTGGTGGTCGTGCGCAACGTGCCGCCGTCGAAGGTCAAGCCGCCCGAGAGGGCGCCCAGATTGTTGTCACTCGAAATTTGCAGGGTCCCGCCGGACAAGGTCCAAGGCGTGACGGCAGTTGTCGTCCCCGTTAGGGTCCAGGTGCTGTTTCCGGTTTTCTCGTAGAACCCAAACCCGTCATATTTGGCGCCAGCGCCGATCTGCGACACACCGAAACTGGCGCTGATATCGCCACCCAGCTTGAATGTATCCGCGGCGCTGAAAGCGACCACATTGCCTGTGATGGTGGAGCCGGCCTGAATCTCCAGCGAATTGACGCCGCCGGTGAACTGGATGGCTTTGCCGGCTGCCGGCGTTCCGCCACCGGTGCCGACGGCACCGCCGCTGATCGTACCCGCATTGATGACCGCGATGTTGGCGCCCTTGATCCCTGCGGCGCCATCGCCGCCTGCCAAGGAGCCCTGACCGCCACTGCCGCCAACGATCGTCGCACCTAGCTTGTTGATGACGGTTCCACCTGAAAGCAGCAGAACAGCGGCGCCACCGTCCCCACCGCCGCCGAGAACTGTTCTTCCACCGGCACCCCCGAGCAGATTCCCGCTGTTCTGGATTGTCCCGCCGCCCATCAGGACGATGGCAGCTGCGCCGCCGCCACCACCTGCTTGGACCCCAATTGTGGAAAGACTCGTGCCGCCGGTAACGCTGCCGCCCGCCTCTACAAACACGTTTGCGGACGAGAATATGCCGACGCCGCCACCACCGCTGCCGCTGTTGCCATTGGTCCCACCTCGGCCGCCAGTGCCACCACTCACCGATCCTGTGCCAGTGACTGTAACGTCGGCCGTGGCACTGACGCCCACACCGCCACCGCCACCGCCGCCGCTCCTGACGACGCCATTCGTGCCAGGGGAGCCCAAAGCGCCGGCCCCGCCGCTGATGCTGGTTGCAATGGTCCCGTCTGTCGAGATGACCAGACCCGTAGCACCAGTGGCACCGGCAACGCCATTTGGGTTGTTGGCTGTCCCACTTACCGCTCCCGATCCTCCTGGCGCCCCGTCACCCGTCGTGAGGTCAATGCCGCCACCACCGCCACCAGCGGTCGCGCCATTGGCGGCATTCTGACCCGTGGCACTCGCGAGCGCGCCGTCAACGCCACCTTGTCCAGCGCCTGCGCTGCTACCATTGCCGCCATCTGCCCGAGCCGGCGCGGCGCTCAGCGCAAGGGCAACAGTTAGGATCGTCAAGGCGGAAGTGCTGGAGCGAAGCGACACGACTTGCGGCAAGCGCGCGAGATGCAAAACCCAAAACCCATCACGCGCAATCCGCTCCGCCATGCCTAAGCTCCCTGATTCCTGAGTGCGCGAAGGCAGCATGAAAGCTATTCGCCCGCAAGAAGTTTATAGTCATGAGAGCTACCAAGAAGCTAACGGTGATCAGTAAAATGAAGTCTGCGACTTTTGAGCGACAGAAAATAGTCAATATTAGATATAGCTTATTAAACAGAGACCTTACGGAATCGCGAGAACAATCTCGCTGCATCAATTTATGCGGAAACGTTCGGACCTCCTGGGCTCCAGCCGATCCCATCGGGCGGAGGTGAGTTTCGCCTCTACGGGGGCGATGAGGCGCTAGGCTGCCCCTTGAGCGACCCCTCACTATCCTGCAAGAAGTGATTCTGTAATCGACTCCCACTCTGCGTCTAGCTTGCCAGTTGCCACAGGCTGCCCGGCGCGGCGGTACCAGTAGGCTGCATTAGAAAGGTCGCCTTCTTTGCGGTGCAGATAGGCATGAACCCATACAGAGGCCGGATCAGATTCGTTGGCCTGCACACACTCATGCGCCCGCTCCCAATCGCCCTGTCTATCCCACCATAGAGCGTGGAGCGCCATCCCAAGATTCGCCGGGGGCTCTACTCCCTGAAGGGTCGCACGGAACTCGTCGATGTCCATAGTTACCTCGCCTCTGGCTACGCCGGTCCTGTCCCGTTCCGTGCAACGAAATGCGCCCTCTGCCGGTGATTTGCTCTGCCGACTTTAGCAATGGCTCTGGCGATCTTTAGCGGAAACGGGGTTTTCGCGAGGCAAAGGCCGCATCAAGGGCTTCAAATTGACGAATGCTCGTCGCAGGGCTGCTTCGTGCTTCTAAGCTTCATGGACGGCAGAAGCTGCTACGGAAGCCAAAGGCGCTTCCAGGCTCCATGTTATGCCATGCGGACCGTGTTCGAGATTTCCCTGTCCACTGACCGCTGCGGGCGCAACCCGCTTCAGCACAACGGTTCCAAAGCCACCTTGTCCGACAGTCTGAACCTGCGGACCATCGGTTTCGGCCCAGGTGAGGTGAAAGAGCCTCGAAGCACCGGAACCGGTGATGCCCCATGCGACCGAAATCCGGCCATTGTCCCCTGAGAGAACCCCGTATTTGGCCGAGTTGGTCGCCAATTCGTGGAAGGCAATCCCGAGATACTGAACTGCGTTGGGACTGAGCACCAATGATGGGCCCGACATTTCGATCACATCCCCCCGCGGGAAAGGCTCGACCTGGGCCGCCAAGAGGTCGCTGATCGTGGCACCCTTCCAATCCGCCGATACAAGCAGGTCGTGAGATCGCGACAACGCCATGATGCGCTCGCGCACCTGGGTTTCAAATTGTTTTGGCGTCTCCGATCGCTTGTTGGTCTCCCGGATCATCGACAGGATGACCGAATACTGGTTCTTCACCCGGTGGTTGACCTCGCGCATCAGCATGCGGATGCGATATTCATTCTCCTTCGCCGACGTGATGTCTCGCGCTATCTTCGATGCGCCGGTGATCTGCCCGGTTGCGTTACGCACGGGCGATATCGTCAGCGAAACCGGAACCAGGCTGCCATCCTTGCGCTGGCGGGTCGTTTCAAATGGTTCGACGCGCTCGCCGCGGCGAATGCGTTGGAGAATGCGGGGTTCCTCGTCCTGATGGTCTTCGGGGATCAGCATGGTCACCGACCGGCCAATCGCTTCGTCGGCGGTATAGCCGAAAAGCCGTTCGGCGCCCTGGTTCCAGCTTTTTATGATGGTGTTGAGATCCTTGCTGACGATCGCGTCAAATGAGGATTCCACGATCGCTGAGAGGTGCTGCCTGGTTTCTTCGGCACGTTGGCGGTCCGTCAGGTCCAGCAGCATGTTGACGGCGCCAATCAGAGCGCCGTGCTCGTCCCGCAGCGGTGTCGGGTAGGGCAGGAACGGAAAAAACGATCCATCGGGACGCTGCGCAACAGCTTGCTGATTGCGGACCGGCCTGTTCTCCTTGAGCGCGATGGCCATCGGGCATTCATCGTGCGGCAATTCCTTGCCGTCGGCAGTGAACAGCTTGAACGTCACGCACCATTTATCCTTGCCGATTTCAGGCTCCCTGCCTGCCAGATCGGCCGCGGCGCGGTTGTAGTAGGTGATCGTCCCATCCTGATCGGTCGTGTAGATGGCGACGGGAAGGCCGTCGAGTATCTGGTGATAGGTACTGTCATGCTGCCTGAGCTCCGAGCGGGTGTGCACCAAGTCGGTTACATCGACCGTGAAGCACCGGGTGTTGATCAGCTTGCCGTCCCGGAAATGTCCGCTTGAGGTGACTTCGACGTGCTTGATCGATCCATCGCTGGCCCTCAATCGCGCCGGATATCTTACGATCTTCTCGCCATTGGCAAGGCGACCCAAAATGTCCTCTATGACGTCCCGGTCGGGATAGAACTCGGCGATGTGGCAACCGAGGTAGTCCTCTGCGGGATAGCCGAGAAGGTCGAGCTCAGCCTGGTTGGCATGCACGATCACGCCGTTTGCGTTCACCAGATGCAGGGCAACGGCGCCGTTTTCGAAGAAATCCTTGTAATCGAAATCCAGACTGTCATTGCTGGACACTCCCGGGTTTTCGAAGGCGACAACAGTCGCCTGTGTTGCTTCATGCATCCCAAACACCTTTTTCAGTCCAACCAAACATAATGCGGCTTGGATCAGTTGGTTCCCATCGCCCGGGATCTCGACCCGCGGCATACGGGAACTGGACCCTAAAAGGGACCTAGCCTCGACTCGTCTTCCATCTACAAACGTGCGATCATCCGCGCATGGGCAAACCCTTGGTCCTTGTCGTCGACGACGAAGCCTTGATAGCACTGGATATGGAGTCCGCTCTTTCGGAGGCGGGCTTTGCCGTGGCATTGGCGGCGACATGTTCCCAGGCGAAACGTTTTCTTGCTGACCATACCCCCGCCGCAGCGATCCTGGACGTCAGGCTGTCGGACGGCGAGGCTGTTGACGCGGCAAAAACCTTGGCAGCGCGGGCGGTTCCTTTCGTCGTCTATTCCGGCCTGGGGGTCGAGGAAACCCACGAAGCGTTCTCGCCCGGCGTAAGAGTGATGAAACCCGCCGGACCTGCAGAGGTGATCCGGGCTCTCATAGCCATGACCGCCGGCCAGCAGAAGATGACGGGATAGCCGTGCTCTGAGCACCTTTGGTCTAATTGGGGCGTAATGGCGCGGCCTGTCACCAAGGGTTTCGGCGGCCGCGATACACTCCGCTTCCCTTCAATGGGGGCTGTCCCATCACCGCAAATCGATCCGGAGTTGGTCGTCGAAAAGGCGCGGGGCGCCTTTGGTCAATGCAGTTGGCCGATCAGCCGAGCGTATTCGGCTTCAGCCCTGCCATAGGACCCATCGGCAAGCGCAATGAGACGGGCGCGATCAAGGATGACGACCTCTCCTCGCATCGATCGTATCAGACCTTGGCCCTCCAAGGTTTGCAGCGCTATGGTGACGCCGGGCCGCCTGACACCGAGCATGACTGATAAGAACTCGTGCGTAATCGCAAAGCGGTTCCCGTCGACGCGATCATCACACATCACCAGCCATCTTGAGAGCCTGTCGACGATGTTCATCCGGGCATTGCCGAGAGCGGTGAAGCTTGCCTGGAGGTGAAAGTAGTGAACGTAGCGGAGCAGAAAAGTTCGCAGGGTTGGGCTTGTCAAAAGCGCCTTGCTGAAGAGGCCCGCGTCTATACCAAAGGCTCGGGCTTCTAATTGCACGTAACAATCGTGCGTTGATCGGTCATCGCCCATGACGAGCGCTGAGCCGGTCATGCCCTCACAACCAATGATTCCGATCTCAGCTTCGATACCAGGCCGCAGCTCGCCCACCACTGACCCGAGACCGCTCTCGAAGAAGTACACGGTGCTGATCGGTGACCCCGCCACTTCGAGATGCGTCTTCAGCCCAAGGGAGACGCTTTCGAAATGAGGTTGCAGCAATGCCAAATCTGCCGAGCACATTCGAAGCAGCAGCGAATTGCGATAGATGGAATTTTGGCCGGTGTCGCGTTGCGCGCCAGTGTGAGTTTGTGACCTGGAGTCTGTCATAGCTCCCTCTCCCTATCGGGGCGGAAGCATGTTGATCGCTCACAGCCGACGGACGCCCTTGGAGTTGCCGTCGATGGCACACTCTATGCCTGCGGACCGCGGATGTCCCATTTTTAATTAATTGCGTTGATCGGCCTGAGCCAAGCGTTGGCGCACCCGCGCTAAGACGGCATTCAGATGCTCCAGGAATTCGTCATCACCTTTCGTTGACAAATTGCGTTGTCGAACGCGAGTTACAATGCGCTCCTGGAGTGAAACCGCTGTCTCATAGTGGTCCACGATCAGCTGATATGAAGCGTTCACTGGGGCGGATTCAAAGAGCTGAGCCATTGTGGCAATGTAGTTCCACAACGAAGAGAGTCCATCTCGGCCGCCGCTTGGGTAACAATCGTACAATATACCCAAGACTGACCGCGCTCTTTGGTTATCCTCCCAGGAATCCGGTAGCTTTGCGCGGCGCAGCCCCTCTTCGCCCTTCGACCTCTTGACCCGGCCGACCAGTCCCGGCTTCAGCCATTCGGCCTTGCTCGCGCTGCGCACCAATAATGCGCCTGACAGGGACGGCGCCAGCATGGGCCAGATCGACCAGACAGATTGAGCAGTCCTATGCCTCTCCGAAATCAGTTTCGTTTCTTGACGTCGGGTGCCGCTCGTAGTCAACGGGCGGCGGCAGGAGCATGATTTCGGTCTCCTTGCGGCCGAACTCTCGGCCGATCTGGAACGCCGCGTAGATCGCGCCGAGGCGGATAAGGAATCTAAGCATGGAGGTTCTCCTTCGATGTTAGGAACCGCAAGGCCGCGAGATTGTTCCATGGTTTGCGAGTGGGGACGATCTTGCCGTCGCACCAGAGATTCCAGCGCCGGCGCAGGAATCTGAGACATGGCGGTGCGGCTAGGCTGTTGCGGCCGTTGCCTGGGCCGGGATCCGTTTTCGAGGGGCCGGACGGCGTCGATCGCGGCGTTTCGAAACGACTTTGAGGGGAACGGCCGGCGCTGGAGAAAGTGCGCCAAGCACAGCGTTGACCATGCCGTGGGCTACGAAATCGGCGCTGATGTCGGCGGCCAAAGCTTGCCCTTCTTGCCCGACATCGCCCTGCTCCGCGTCTGACCAGAACACAATCCCAATTCTCAAACCTGCCTTGGCGCGCTTCAGTCTCCGGACCAGAAAGCGGGCATGCTTGAGCGAATCCCGGTTCAGGAAACCGACCACGACGGTGTCGATCGCCTCTAGTTCGAGACGACGAATACCTGCCGGCTCAATATCGACAAAACTGGCCTTCGCCACCGTAGCACCTTGCACCTCCAGCACCTGAGCGAGCATGGCGGCAGCGGCATCGTCGAGTTCGCCGCGACCGCCGGCACAAAGCACCGACATGTCCTTGCCGTCGGGCAGTTCGATCTCTTCCTCTTCGATGCCATCTGTTTCCCTGCTCGCGGTCCCTTCGGCGGCGGTTGTCGGCGCATCTTCCTCGCTTGCCTCTTCCTGTGCATCGTCGGCAAGATTTGCCACAAGAATTTGGGCGCTCGCCGCCACCTGCCTTCGCTGTTGATCGCCCATCACGCCACGCATGCGGTCCTGCTCGCCCAACAGGAGAGCAGGAATGGCGACCGTGTCGTAGAAATCGATCAGGTACTTCTCCTCGAGGATCTCCTCGGCATGGTCAGTCGCCTCGTCGGGATCGCCGGCCAGGAGCCGTTGATAGAGCCGGGCGTGAGCTTCAAGGACGGGCTCGTTGCCAAACAGGACGTCGAGAAATTCGAACTGCGGAACATGTCGCCCGAGGACGACGAGGCAAACTGTCAGCGGCGTCGAAAGGACCAGGCCGAGCGGCCCCCACAACCATGTCCAGAAAATTGCCGCAACGATGATTGCCAAAGGAGAAAGTCCCGTGCGCGAGCCATAGAGCCACGGTTCGATGACGTTGCCGGTTACCAATTCCATGACGACAAACAGTGCGGCGGTCCACAGCACCAGCGACCAGCCGGGCGCAACCGCCAAGGCCAGAAACAAGGGCAGCAGCATGCCGATAACAGGGCCGATATAGGGAACGAAGCGCAGCGCCAGTGCCAGCAATCCCCACAGCAGCGCGTTGGGAATGCCGAGCACCCAAAGGCCAACCGCGATTGGTATCGCGTAGACGATGTTGACCACCAATTGCATGATCAGATAGCGGCCAACCCGTTTGCCGGCATCCTGCAATGCCTGCGTTGTGCGATGGAGGTCGCCATAGCCGACGAGGCGGATAAACCGGTCGCGCAGATCCTCGCGCTCAAGCAACATGAAGATGACGACGATGATGATCAGGCCAGCTGATGCCAGCGGGCTGATCAACGGTCCGATGATGTTCTGCAATACCTCCAGAGGTCTCTCGCGGGCGACGATCTCGACGGGAACAGGCTCGCGCCGGGGCCTGTCCGCCGCAGGCGGCGCCACATCCTGCTTGTCGATCTCCTGACCGACGCGCTCGATCACCCCGCTCAGCCTGGCAATTATGCCGCCACCAACCCCCGTCTCCTTGAGGGAACGCACCTTGGTCAGAATGTTTGTCTGGTAGACGGAAATGTTCTGAGCAAGCTCGCTTACCTGGGTCGCAACAATGAAGCTGAACAGGCCCAGGGCCGCGAACGCGCCAATCACGCTCAGAAGCACTGCGGGCAGCCGAGGCAAGCCGACACGCTTCAGTGCGGAGACCATCGGCACCAGCGCAAAGGTCAAAAGCAGCGCGATGGCAATGGGTAGGAACACCTCACGACCGAAATACAGCGCAGCTACTGTCGTGACGATGGTTGCCACGGTAGGCAGAGCTGTGCGCGGATGGGCATTGCCTGCCGCAAGAATCCGTCCTAGCCCCCGCTCGGACGATGAGATGTCGTTTCGACGATTGGCAGCCACGTGATTCCCCCCGTTTCCTAGCGATAGTTAGACCCATTCGCCTGCCGGGCAATGTTTAGCAGGGCCGAATACATACGTTTTGCGGTTTTGCGCCCTGGGCGCTGTGCTCTGACGGTTCAGTCGATATCGTCGGAGCCGCAAATCTGTGGTAAAGCCGCCGCCCAACCAACCAAAGGACGACATCTGTGAGCGAACCGACTGTGGCCGAAGCGACCGAAAGTATCTATGCCTCGCTGCGGGCGGACAATGCCGACATCGACGCTCATATCGCGACGCTCAAGGCTGCGCTGACACGAGAGGGCGCAAAACAGGCGGTGTTCGATCCGGCCAAATTGGCGCAGAACAACCGCTCGGGCCGTAAGTTGATGCAGGCTTATTTTCGCCAGCGCGGCGTGAGCGTGAGGTTTTCGGACCAGTAGCGCGCGGCAGCTTGGGGGAACGGCGTCCCAACGGACGGTCCGTATCTCGCCCGCTCCGCCCTGCGGTGGACTTATCGTCAATCCTAGGCGAATGCCCGCATTGCCCTGCCCAGGTCGGTGTCGCCCCCTGCCCCTGCAGCTCTTGACGGAAACCGGTGCCTCCTGTTTGAGGGTGACCAGGACGTTTGCTGCATGGGGAGATGGGCAAGGGTGGGCAAACAGTGAAGCGCGTTCTTCAGATGCTTGCCGCGGCGATCATCGCGTCCGGGGCGACCGGCTGCACGACCATTTCCTACTACGCGCAGTCGTTGCAGGGTCACGCGCAGATCATGGCCGCCCGCAAAAATATTGGAAAACTCATCCGTGATCCTTCGACGCCTGAGGCATTGCGCGCCAAATTGACGTCGGCCAGCGCCATAAGACGGTTTGCGACGGATGAACTGGCACTGCCCGAAAACAACAGCTACCGCAGTTATGTCGACATCCATCGCGACGCCGTGACCTGGGCCGTTTTTGCCGCGCCGCAATTCTCGCTGGCGCCACGAACATGGTGCTTTCCGGTTTTCGGCTGCGTTCCATACCGGGGTTACTTCTCCCGGAAATCCGCGACTGAGAACGCAGTCGAACTTCAAAGGCAGGGCCTGGACGTCTATGTCTCGGGCGTCACCGCCTATTCCACGCTTGGCTGGTCCAGTGACCCGCTGCTGAGCACCATGCTGCGTCAGGACGACACCTATCTCGCAAGCCTTGTTTTTCATGAACTGGCGCATCAGCGCCTCTATGTGGATGGCGATTCCGCATTCAACGAGGCGTTCGCCGTTGCCGTCGAAACCAGCGGCGTCAGGAAATGGCTCCGCGCCGCCGGCGACCGGGCCGGATTGCGCCGCTACGAAGCCGATCGCAAGCGCAGCGCCGATTTTCTTGGACTGGTGGCGAAGACGCGCGACGAGCTAAGGCAGGTCTATGGTAGTCCCCGTACCCCGGAGCAGATGGCGACTGCCAAGGCAGCCGCGATCGAGAGGATGCGGGCGCGCTATCGGCGGATGCGCGACAGGCACTGGGCGGGACACCGGGGATACGACGCCTGGTTCGCTGCCCCGATCAACAACGCCAAGCTCGCCGCAACTTCTGTCTACGGTGAACAGGTTCCGGCCTTTCTTCGCTTGTTCGACCTGTGTTCCGGCGACTATCCGAGGTTTTACGCTTCTGTCCGGCGGATCGCGGATTTGCCCAAATCGTCCCGCGCCGAAGCGCTCAAGGCTGCCGACACGTGCAATTGACTTGAACAAGCACAGGCAGGTCCTGACGATCACCCCAGCGACAGTTCCTTCGTCTGGTGTCTCAAAACGAGGCCGACCGCGCCCAGCAAGGCATCGTTCTCGGTGTGCTTGCCAACGATGATGCGCGTGCGCAGGGCGGGAGCGATATCGCGGGACTTGATCAGCGTATGGCGTTCATAGGACGCGATCAGCGGCGTCAACAGAATGTCCCCTGCCAAAGCCATGTGGCCGCCGATGATGATAAGCGGCGGATTGAGCACCGAGCCGATCAGGCCGAGACCCCGGCCGGCGATCTCGGCGGTATCCTCGATCATCCGCAACGCCCTGACGTCGCCCTGCTCGGCCATGGCGATGACATCGTCCATGGTGACTTGCCGCCCAACGACACGCGAAATCTGTTCCAGCGGCCGGGTAAAACTCGCGTAGAGCTCCAGGCATCCGCGATTGCCGCAGCGGCAAAGGTCGCCGCCGGGATCGATGCTGATGTGCCCGAATTCGCCGGCGCCGCCGGCGACGCCCGCCACCAGCCGGCCATGCTGGACAATGGCGCCGCCGACACCCAGATCGATCTTGAACAGCACGAAATCGTCCTGGCCGACGGCCGCACCCCACATCAGCTCGGCAATGGCCGCGCAGTTGCTCTCGTTGTCGGCGAAGATCGGCTGTTCCAGAACGGGGCCGAACACATCTCGTATGTTGACGCCGGCCCATGTTGGAACCATGCTGGCGCGCAGCACCACTCCATCGCGGCTGACAGGACCGGAGACGGAGACACCAACCCCCAGGAGCCCCGCCACCGGCAGACCGTTTTCCCTGTAAGATTGGGCAATTGCCGATTTGACCGCCTGGGCCGCCTGTTGCGGCTGGTAGTCCAGCGCCATTGGAATATTTTGTTCGGCAATGACGGAATGCGAGACATCGGCGACGATGAGCCGTATCTGCTGAAGAGCCAGGTGAATGCCGACGCAGGTGCCCGCTGTCGGATTGAGCGTCACCGCCGCGGCTGGCCTGCCGATGCCTCTGATGCCGTCGCGGCTGGTCGGGGCTTCGATCACCATTCCAGACTTTTTCAAGCCGTTAAGCGCGGTTGACACCGTCGAGCGCGCCAGACCGGTGGCGCGTGCGATCTGCAACGCGGAGAGTGCGCCGCGCTCGCTCAGGCAGCGCACGATCATGCTCTCCGGCGACGCGGAGGGTCTGTCGATCAGCCAGGTTCTAAGCGAAGGTTTTGTCATGGCTCAACATAAACATCGTTGACTGATAGCTCCAATATGTCATCTTGGAAAGAACTCGAGATTGACGCATCTCGCCGGCGGCGGCTTCAAACCGCGGCCATAAGCGGTCGAGACGAACCGTGCAACACGATATGGGAGTGAAACGATGAAGTCCGTCATGACCGCGCTTGCGGCCGCTGCTGCGTGCACATTTTTCGCCGGGGCAGCCTTCGCCGAACCCAAGACGAACCTTTTGCACCAGTGGGCGACCGGATCGGACGCCCAGGCGATCGCCAAGCTCGGCGAGATGTTCACCGCCAAGGGCGGCAAATGGGAACAGACCTCGATCGCCGGCCACACCGCCAATACGCTGGCCAAGCTGCGCGCCGACGTGATCGCCGGCAATGCCCCGCCTGCCGTGCAGCTCAAGGGCCCGGAAATCGCCGAATGGAACGAGACCGGCATGACCGCCGATCTCGACGAGTTGGCGGCCTCGGAAGGGTGGGAGAAAGTGGTGGCGCCGGAATTGCTTCCGGTGATGAAGCCGACCGGCAAATGGGTCGCCGCGCCCATGAACATCCACCGCATCAACTGGCTCTGGGCCTCGCCCAAGGTCATGCAGGCGGCCGGCGTGGCGGAAATGCCGAAGACCTGGGCCGAGTTCAATGCGGCCTGCGACAAGATCGTCGCCACAGGCAAGATCTGCATCTCGCATTCGACCGCCGACTGGACGGATTCGACGGTGTTCGAGGTCGTGCTCTACGGCCAGGACATCGATCTCTACCGCAAGGCCTTCGTCGAAGGCGATGTCGAGTCCATGCGCAGCCCGGGGATGGTCAAGGCCTTCACGCAGATGCGCCTGATGACGAGCAAGTACATGGATCCGGGCATGGTCGGCCGCGACTGGGATTCGATGTCGGCGCTCGTCGGCAAGGGCGACGCGGCGTTCCACATCATGGGCGACTGGACGATCGGCCTTTTGACCGCCGCTGGCTTCAAGGAAGGCACCGACTATGTCTGCGCCCAGGCGCCGACCGATTGGGGCAAACCCGGCTTCATCCTCAACTCGGACTCGGTCGTGTTCTTCAAGCAGAAGGACCAGGATTACATCGACGGCCAGAAGCTGCTGGCCAGCCTGATCCTGTCGCCCGACTTCCAGACGGTCTTCAACCAGGCCAAGGGCTCGATCCCCGCACGCCTGGATATCGATCTGTCGAAGGGCTTCAATCCGTGCCAGCAGCTCTCGCAGAAGGATCTGCAGGCTTCGATCAAGGAGGGCACGCTGGTCCGCTCGATGGCGCACAACATGACCATCCCGCAGAAGATGCGCGGCGCGATCATGGACTCCATTACCGAGTTCGTGGCGACGCCGGACATGTCGCCCGAGGATGGCGCCAATGCGATGGCCGACGCGGCGGAAGCACAGAAATAGATGGCAACGGCCGGGCGCGATGCCTATCCGCCCGGCCGTCCTCCCTTCCAGTCCCGTGCTCTGCCAATTTCCGTGCCCTGAATGTCAAATCACGACCTGATCCTGTCGGTACCGGCACCCGCCCGCCCCTGGCGCGAGCGGCTGGGCTCCGCGATGCCCTTGCTGGTGCTCGGCCCCTCTCTCGTGGCGAGCTTCGTCTACGTCTTCGTGTTCACCGGCTGGACGCTCTACATCTCTGTCTCGAACTCCTCGCTGCTGCCGACCTACGGCTTCGTCGGCCTGGAGAACTACGCGTCGCTGTGGGCGAACCGGCGCTGGAACATCGCCTACAACAACCTGTTTTTCTTCAGTGCTTTCTACATCGTCGGCTCGATGGCGGTGGGACTGCTGCTGGCGATCCTGATCGACCAGCGCGTGCGCGGCGAAGCGGCCTGGCGCACGATCTTCCTCTATCCGCTGGCCGTCTCCTTCATCGTCACCGGCACGGTCTGGAGCTGGCTCTACAATCCGACCGACGGCATCCAGGCCATGGTGCGCGGTTTCGGCTGGGCGAGCTTCAGTTTCGCACTCGCCAGCGACCGGCACTATGCGATCTACGCGCTGATCATCACCGGTGTCTGGCAGGCCTCGGGCTTTGCCATGGCGCTGTTCCTGGCCGGCCTGCGCTCGGTGGATCAGGACCTCGTCAAGGCCGCGCAGATCGACGGCGCATCGACGTTCCGCATCTATCGCAAGGTGCTTCTGCCAACCATTGCGCCGATCTTCCTGGCGGTCGCCGTCATCCAGATCCAGTTCGCCATCAAGACCTTCGACCTCGTGGCGGCCCTGACCAAAGGCGGCCCGGGGATCTCGACCACCTTCCCCGCCATCTACGTCTATGACCTGATGTTCCAACGCGGCCAGATCGGCGAAGGTGCGGCCGCCGCCATCATGATGCTTGCCGCTGTTGCCGTGGTGCTGGTGCCCTATTCATTCTGGGTGGTCTGGCGCCGGCGCAAGGAAGCCGGCCATGGCTGACGTCTCCCTGGACCAGTCGCTCGACCGTCGCGCTGCCGCAGTCGCGTCGCGCCGGCATTTTCTCACCCGCTTCGCCATCTATGGGCTGCTGGTCGTCTTCGCGGCGATCTACCTGGTCCCGTTGCTGGTGGTGGTGCTGAATTCATTCCGCGACCAGCAGGAGATCGCGCGCAACGGGTTGATCTCGCTGCCGCGCAGCTTCCGCCTCGATGCCTGGGGCCAGGCCTGGAGCACCTATTGCATCGGCGGCACCTGCGAGGGCATGCAGCGCAACTTCTACAACTCCCTGAAGATGACGATCCCGGCCACGATCATCTCGACGGCGGTCGGCGCGATGAACGGTTACATCCTGTCGAAATGGCGCTTCAGAGGTTCGGAAGCTTTGTTCACCTGCATGCTGCTCGGCGTCTTCATTCCGGGCCAGATTTCGTTGATGCCGTGGGCGTTCATCCTCGGCAATCTCGGCCTCAGCAATTCGGTCTACGGGCTCGTCCTCATCCACGTTATCCAGGGCATTTCGTTCACCACTTTGTTTTGCCGCAACTACTACGTCAGCATCCCCGACGACCTGATCAAGGCGGCGCGCATCGACGGCGCCGGCTTCTGGCGCATCTTCCGCAAGATCATTCTGCCGCTCTCCTCGCCGATCCTGATCGTCACGGTGATCTGGCAGTTCACCGGCATCTGGAACGAATATCTGTTCGGCGTCGTCTTCACCTCCGGGCAGCAACAGCCGATCACGGCAGCGCTCGTCGCGCTGACGGCAAGCGGCACCAATGTGCGCGCCTACGATGTCATGAGCGCCGCCGTGCTGATCGGCGCGCTGCCGCCGCTGCTGATCTATCTCTTCGGCGGCAAGTATTTCGTTCGTGGCCTGACCCAAGGGGCGATCAAGTGAGGCGCCGTCAAGTGAGGCGCGATCCAGTGAGCGGAGCCTGTCTCCTGTCGCCGATCGTCCCGTCCGCCAAGAAGGGCATCGCATGTCGACATTGACCATCCGATCGCTGCGCAAGAACTTCGGCGCGGTCGAGGTGCTGAAGGGCATCGATCTCGAAGCGCGGAACGGCGAGTTCATCGCGCTGGTCGGACCGTCCGGCTGCGGCAAGTCCACTCTGCTGGCGATGATCGCCGGGCTCGAATCTGTTACCTCCGGCGAGATCCGCATCGACGGAAGGCTGGTCAATTCGGTGCCGCCGAAGGACCGCGACATCGCCATGGTGTTCCAGTCCTACGCGCTCTACCCGACGATGACGGTGCGCGAGAACATCACCTTCGGCATGGAAAGCCGCCGCGTCCCGAAGCCGCAGCAGGACGAGGCCGTCAAGCGGGTTGCCGCCTTCCTGCAGATCGAACCGCTGCTAGGGCGCAAGCCCGGACAGCTTTCGGGCGGCCAGCGCCAGCGCGTCGCCATGGGCCGGGCGCTGGTGCGCGATCCCAAACTGTTCCTGTTCGACGAGCCGCTCTCCAATCTCGATGCCAAGCTGCGCGTCGACATGCGCACCGAAATCAAGAAGCTGCATCACCGCGTCGGCAAGACCACGGTTTACGTCACCCACGACCAGGTCGAGGCGATGACGCTGGCGTCGCGCATCGCCGTGATGCACCAGGGCGAGGTCCAGCAATTCGACGATCCCGCCACGATCTACAACCGTCCGGCCAACATGTTCGTCGCCGGCTTCATGGGGTCGCCGGCGATGAATTTTTTGGCCGCGGAACTGAGCCAGGAAGACGGCCGCCCGACTGTCGTCCTGCAGACCGCCGACGGCAAGACGGCCAGCCTGCCGATCGTCCAGGCGCTCCCATCCGACACGCCGCGACAGCTTGTGCTCGGCATCCGTCCCGAACACATCTACCGCTTCGATCCCGACCTCGCGCGCCGCAAGCCGGGCATCGCGCAGATCGATGCAGTGGTCGAACTGGTCGAGCCGACAGGCGCGGAGACCATGGCCGTCCTGCGCCTGGGCGGCAAGGAGATCACCGGCCGTTTCGACCCCGACGGCACGCCGCTTATGGGCGAGACGGTGACGCTCGGCATCGACATGGCGCGTGCCTGCCTGTTCGACCCGACGACCCAACGCCTGATCTGATCTGACCCGATCTGACCGAAGCTTGATCTGAAAAGAGTTCCGCCTTGTCCTTCGCCACCTATCCGAGCCTGTCCGAGCGTGTCGTGCTGATCACCGGCGGTGCGTCGGGCATCGGCGCCGACACGGTCCGCGCCTTCGCCGCCAATGGCGCACGAGTGGCGTTTCTTGATCTGCAGCAGGAGGCCGGCGAGGCGCTCGCGCGGGAACTCGCCGCCGCGGCAGCGCACGCGCCCCTGTTCCTGCGCTGCGACGTGACCGATATCCCCGCCCTCCAGGCCGCGATCGGCACGGTGCGCGACCGCCTAGGGCCTGTCGCGGTGCTGGTCAACAACGCCGCCGATGACAATCGCCAGCCGGTCGCCGACGTGACCCAGGCGACATGGGACCACGCCCAGGATGTGAACCTCAGGCACCACTTCTTTGCCGCTCAGGCCGTGCATCCGCACATGCAGGAAGTGGGCTTTGGTTCGATCGTCAATTTTTCCTCGATCGCCTGGCGTTTCGGCGCGTCAGAGATGGCGCCCTATGCGGCGGCCAAGGCTGCGGTGGTCGGGCTGACCTTCGCGCTGGCGCGGGCGTTTGGCCCCGACAACATCCGCGTCAACGCCATCGAGCCGGGCGCCGTCATCACCGACCGGCAGCGGGAGCTTTGGTACAAGACCCAAGGTTCGGTCGACCAGGTCGTGCAGCGCCAGGTGATCCGCAAGGTTCTGCTCGGCGAGGAGATCGCGCGCACGGTGCTGTTCCTCGCCGCCGACGACAGCCGCATGATCACCAAGCAGTCGATCACCGTGGATGCCGGCCTGAGATGACCACACCTGACTCAAAGGATCGCTTCATGCTCGAGGTCGGCCTGAACCCCTACGGCCTGACCTATCATCTCGGCCTCCAGGGCCGCGGCACGCCACGCGCCAATCCTAGACCTGCGGGGCTCGAAGGTTTCATCGCGCTCGCGACCGAACTCGGCGCGCGCGTGCTGGAGATCTGGGTGCCATGGCTGAGCGAGCTTTCCGACGACGCGGTGATCGCGCTGCGCGAACGGCTCGCCGGTATTGGCATCACGCCGGTCGTCAGCGGCGGCCTGCTGGTGGGCGAACCGCTCGACGATGCCTTTCGGGCCGCGCGCCTGCTCAAGGCCAAAATCATCCGGACAGCGCTGACGCCGGTTCTCTGCGGCGACCGCAACGCGGCCGGCGAAAAATGGAGCGAGTACGTCGGCATCATTCGAGAGCGATTGGTGGAATGGGGTCCCCGCGCGAATGCCGAAGGGTATGTCCTTGCGATCGAAAACCACCAGGACTTTACCAGCCGGGAACTCGTCGATTTCTGCGCCCTCGGTGGTGACAGTGTGGGCGTCACCTTCGACACCGGCAACACGTTCCCGGTCGGCGAAGCGCCGCTCGATTTTACGAAGGTGATCGCCCCCTATGTCCGCCATGTCCACCTCAAGGATTACCGCGTGCAGTTCACGACCGAAGGTTACCGGCTGATCCGCTGCGCCATCGGCGACGGTGCGGTGCCGTTTGCCAAGCTGTTCGCCATTCTTGGCCAGCACCACGATCGCATGACCGCCGTTCTCGAACCGGGCGCCTTGGAGGCCCGGCATGTCCGCTATCTCAGCGACGACTGGTGGCGCGGCTATCCGCAGAAGACGGCACGCGAATTTGCCGCCTGCCTGGCGGCCGCGCAGCGCAACCGGCTGCCCGACGATGCCGACTGCCGCACGCCTTGGGAGCGCGAAGCCGACGTCTCACTGGTTTCCTATGAGCTCGACATGATCCGGCGCAGCGCCGCCAACATGCGCAAACTGATGGAGAATATCCGATGACGGCACGTGAACTCGATGGATTGACCGCCTTCGTAACCGGCTCCGGCCGTGGCCTCGGCCGCGTGATGGCCGAGCGCCTGGCCGAACTCGGCGCCAATGTCGCGATCCACGACATGGACGAGGAAGCGCCGGCGAAGTACGGCGAGTTCGCCAATCTCGGCGAAGTGGTCGAGCGCCTGAAGCGGCACGGCACGAAGGTCACGTCGGTGACCGGCAACATTGGCGACCAGAAGGCGGTGGCCGAGATGAAGCGCAGGATCGAGGCCGATCTCGGCGACGTCCATGTGCTGGTCAATTGCGCTGGCGGCGACATCGGCGCCAAGGGCGGCAAGCCGAACCCGAACAACGCCCTCGACATCGAACTGGACGACATCCGCGTGCTCACCGAGAACAATCTGATCGGCACGATGCTGGTCTGCCAGGCCTTCGTGCCGCCGATGAAGCAGCGCGGCGGCGGCTCCGTCATCAACATCGCTTCCGCGGCGGCACATCTCGGCTGCTCGCCCGAGGTCGTTTACTCCACCTTGAAGGCCGCGGTCGTGCATTACACGCGCTGTCTCGCCAAGGAACTGATCGACGACGGCGTGCGCATCAACGCGGTCAGCCCAGGCGCCACGAAGACGGCACGCTTCCAGGCGACCCGCACGGTCGATCCGGAGCGCATGGATTCGAGCAGGAAGTCGCTGAACCGCTATGCCGAGCCGGAGGAGATCGCCGAGGCGGTGGCCTTTCTAGCCGGCCCCCGCGCACGATTTATCAATGGGCAGGTGCTCCGCGTCGATGGCGGGTTTACGATCTTTCCGGGGTGATGGCGGGGTGCCTCGGATTTCAATTTCGGGGCCGAAAGCGGAAGTGCCGTTTTCGGGATTCCTGGGTTAAATTGCCCCCTCACGCCTCGAGCTTTTCGCAGCGTCAAAACGGCTGTGGAGGGATTGGCAGGCTATACCGCTGACGAAGCGCACATGTGACGCACCGAGGATAAGTAACCCCGTTTGGTCACGCCGGCGCTGCCGACCGGTTGGTCGAAACTGGCGCTGGTACTCGCTATTCACGAAATTGCCGATCACCCTGACGAGGTCCACTAAGCAATGGTGAACG
>NZ_JAMYPB010000037.1:0-64101 GCF_040320135.1 Mesorhizobium sp. M0772
CCGCCCTGTCTACTAAATTACACAGTGAAGGGCGCCGCGCCTGAGCCCCCCCCCGCCGCGGGGGTACCGGGTGGGCGGCTACCCCCGACGGAGTGGGGGTCGACTGTTCATCAACAACATTGATCAAAAATCGGTCGGCGCGCCGCCTTCGGACGTGCGCTTTTCGACGAAGTCGTTGAGCTCTTCGCGAATTGCCGGGTCCATATAGGGTTCCTCGTAGGATGCCAGCCGCTCCTTCCAGACCTTGTTGGCCTTTTCCAGCGCGGTCGGCGATCCGGCTTCGGCCCAGGTCTCGAAATTGCGCCAGTCGGAGAGGATGGGCGAGTAGAAGGCTGTCTTGTAGCGGTCCTGCGTGTGCTGGGTGCCGAAGAAATGGCCGCCGGGGCCGACCGACTGGATGGCGTCGAAGCCGAGCGCTTCGTCGGACAGGTCGAGCGGGGTGAGGAACTCGGCCACCATCTGCAACAGGTCGATGTCCAGCATGGTCTTCTCGTAGGAACAGCGCAGGCCGCCTTCGAGCCAGCCGGCGCCGTGCATCATCAGATTGCCGCCGCCCTGGATGGCGCCCCACAGCGAGAACACGCTTTCATAGGCTGCCTGCGCGTCGACGGTGTTGGCGGCGCAGGTATTGGAGGTGCGGTAGGGGATCTTGTAACGGCGGGCAAGCTGGCCGCCGACAAGCTGCGCCTTCATATATTCAGGTGTGCCGAAGGCCGGCGAGCCTGACTTCATGTCGACATTCGAGGTGAAGCCGCCATAGCCAACCGGCGCGCCCTTTCTCACCATCTGGGCAAAGGCGATGCCGGACAGCGCCTCGGCATTTTGCTGCACCAGCGCACCGGCGATGGTCACCGGCGCCATCGCGCCGGACAGGGTGAAGGGCGTGATGACGACGACCTGACCCTTGCTCGACATCTGGATGATGCCTTCCATCATCGGCACATCCAGTTTCAGCGGCGAATTGGTGTTGATGATGGTGAAGACGGACGGCTCTTCGAGCATCTGCTCATGGCTGATGCCGCGGGCGATCCTGGCGATCTCGATGCCGTCGACATTGCGCTCCTTGCCGAGCGAATAGATGTGGAACACCTTGTCGGTCAGCGTGGCGAGGTCGCGGATGCATTCGAGGTGGCGCACGGAAGGATGGATGTCGGTCGGCTCGACCGGATAACCGCCGGTGCAGTTCAGGATGTTGTGCATCTGCGCCAGACACAGGAAGTTGCGGTAGTCCTGCTGGTTGCCCGGACGGCGGCCGCGATCGAGGTCGGAGCAGTTCGGTGCCGACGCCATCATCGACAGGATCACATTGTTGCCGCCGAAGCGCACATTGTGCGCCGGGTTGCGGGCATGGAGCGTGAATTCCGACGGGCAGTTGGAGATGAGATCGAGGATCATGTCGCTGTCGAAGCGCACGCGCTCGCTGCCCTCGCGGACATCGGCGCCGTTTTCCTTCATCATGCGGCGCGCTTCGTCATGCAGCACGTCGACGCCTATTTCCCTCAAGACGCGCAGCGAGGCGAGGTGGATCGATTCCAGCTCGTCGTCAGAGACCAGCTTGGTCGGCGTTAGCGGATTTCTCAGTTGCCGAAAAGCCGGCTGTTCGAAGGCGGCCGAGCCGCCGGCGCGCTTGCCCGCACGGCCACCGCGACGGGCCCGGTCGGTTGCCAAAGGCGGTTCGGCTGGATGCAGGGCGGCGGTCATGATGGTCCTCGTACGATGCTGGTAGCGGGCGGCATAATGGACCGGCGGCTGTCCGGCCATTGCGGAGGCGGCGACCACTAGGACGAGGGAAGCGACATGCCCGAACGGCAGTCCGATAGTTGACAACCTTGCCGGGGATTAGCGGACAGGACGCGCCCACTGCGGCTCTTGGCGCAAGGGGATTTCAGGCGCGGCCCTTCCTTTCCCTAAATCGAACCGCTAGCTCAGTGGTTTGCCGCTGGATGGGCCGGCAATTCATGTGGAAGGCATCATGGCTGCGACCGGTTCGAGCGATGGCGAAGCGGGGACGCAATGGGCGGCGCTTGCCGGCGTAACTGCCGCCCTCGCGATGTTCGGTGCGGCGCAAGGGCTGAGCTCGCCGCTGTTTACGCTGCTGATGCAGAAGCAAGGCATGTCGCCGGCGCTGATCGGCTTGTCGGCAGCGATGATGCCGCTTGGCCTGATCCTTTCGGCCTCGTTCGTGCCGGCAGCCATTCGGCTGGTCGGCGCGCGCAACCTGGCTGTGGGTTGCTCATTGATTGGGGCGCTGTGCTTCCTCGGCATCGGCTACCTGCAGGACTGGGTGGGCTGGTTCGTCATC
The DNA here is from genome assembly GCF_040320135.1 of Mesorhizobium sp. M0772. NCBI lineage: Bacteria > Pseudomonadati > Pseudomonadota > Alphaproteobacteria > Hyphomicrobiales > Phyllobacteriaceae > Mesorhizobium > Mesorhizobium sp. M0772. The sequence continues at coordinate 2,303 of NZ_JAMYPB010000037.1, forward strand.
CGCTTCATCATCGGTATCGTCATCAACCCGCTCTATATACTGGGCGAAGTATGGGCGCTGTCGCTGGCGCCGCCGTCGCGCCGCGGCAGGGTGATGGGGGCATTCAACACCGTGCTGGGCGCTGGCTATGCTGCGGGGCCTTTGGTCCTGACCGCGGTAGGGATATCGGGCTGGGTTCCTTTCCTGGTCGGCATGGCCGGCTTCATCCTGTGCGCCGCGATCCTTCGTGCTGTTTCGTCAAGCCTCGCCGGCTTCGAGGATGACGGCCAATTGCCCGGCGGCTTTTTCGGTTTCGCCAGGCTGGCGCCGGCGCTGTTGTTTGCCGTGCTGGTTTCGGCGGCGGTCCAGCAGGGCACCTACGCTTTGATGCCGGTCTTCGGTGCCGCCTATGGCCTGCCCGAAAGGACGCTGGCGGCCTTGGTGATGGCACTGTCGCTGGGAAACATCTTCCTGCAGATCCCGCTCGGCCTGCTGGCCGAGCGTTTCGGCGGGCGGGCGATGATCATCTTCTGTGCGTTGGCGACAACGACCTGCGCGGTTTTGCTGCCGTTGCTGATCACGACGCCGGCGATCTGGCTCGTCCTTCTCGTCATGGGCGCTGTTGGCTACGGCGTCTACACCATGGCGCTGGTGGAGCTCGGCAGCCGCTTCAGGGGAACCGTGCTGGTCGCCGGCAACGCCGCCTTCGCCTTGATGTGGGGCGCCGGCGGCATTGTCGGCCCGCCTGGCGCCGGTGCGTTGATGCAGACCATCGGTCCGCTCGGCCTGCCGGTGGTGATCGCCGGACTCGACGCGCTGCTGGTGAGCTTCGCGCTCTATCGATCGTTCAAGCGCCAAAACTCCTGACGGCCCAAAACTCCTGACAGGCCAAAACTCCTGACAAGCCCAAAAACTCCTGACAGGCCTTGTCTGGAGCAAACGGTTTTTCCCGGGGCGGGGCTTACCCGCGTCGGACAGAAAAGCTAGTCCTGAATCTGGTTTAGGTCCCAATGATGAACCTGGCGGAAGCTGACAACGAGAAGATGCAGTGGGCGGCGATCAGCGGCGTGATCGCGACCGTCTCGGTGTTCGCCATCGCGCAAGGCCTGTCCTATCCGCTGCTGAGCTTCATCCTGCAACGCCAAGGCGTTTCGCCGGCCATCATCGGGCTCTCGGCGGCAATGACGCCGATCGGCTTCATTGCCTCGTCGCCGCTGATCCCGGCACTGGCGCGCCGGTTCGGGGCAGGGCGCACCGCGCTTACCTGCGCGGCGCTTTCGGCGATCGTTCTGGCGCTGATCGGGTGGACGCAGAATGTCTATCTGTGGTTTCCGCTGCGCTTCCTGATCGGGGTGGTGACCAATCCGCTCTATGTCTTGAGCGAAATCTGGGTCATTGCACTGGCGCCGCCATCGCGCCGCGGTCGCGTCATGGGTGTCTATTCAACCATCATCTCGGCCGGCTTCGCTGCCGGGCCGCTCTGCCTGCTCGCTGTCGGCACCGTGGGATGGCCGCCATTCCTGGTGGGGATCGCCGCCTTCATCTTTTGCGGCGCCTTCCTCGCGCTGGTGCTGCCGCGACTGCCGAAGGTCGACGAAGCTGGGCGCCGGGTTTCGGTCATGGGCTTCGTGCCACTGGCATGGCTACTGCTGTCGGCGGTGGTCGTTGCCGCCGGTTTCGAACAGGGCGTGCTGGCGCTGCTCCCGGTCTACGGCACGCACTATGGCATCGCGGAAGCGCGCATGTCGGCGCTGCTGTCGGTGATGATCGCAGGCAACATCGCCATGCAGGTGCCGCTCGGCTTGCTGGCGGAACGGCTGACGGCGCGGCTGGTGCGATTCGTCTGCGTCGTGGTGACTGTGCTGGGCTGCGTGCTGCTGCCGCTGCTGATCGAGACGCCGTTGATCTGGCCTTGCGTCTTTATCTGGGGCGCGGTCTCCTATGGCATCTACACCATGTCGATCATCGAACTCGGCGAGCGCTTTACCGGCTCGGCGCTGGTCGCCGGCAATGCCGCCTTCTCCCTGATGTGGGGCATCGGCGGCATCGTGGTGCCGCCGCTGGCGGGTGGCGTCATGGATGTGATGGGCGCCTCCGGCCTGCCGATCACGCTGGGCACGATTTGTCTGGCACTGGCTGTGGCCACGGTCCTGCGCCGGCGGATGGTTTGAGGCCGCATACCCCCGATGACCTGACGTCACCATCTTGAATAAAACCGCTTGCAACGCGATGTAGGCAGGGCTGCCCGCCACTAGCCTGGAGACTATGCGTGACCCAATCGATGACAAAACGCCAGACGGATGCCACCGCGGAGGACAAGTTCCTCTGGCTGGAGGACCGGACCAGCAAGGAATCGCTCGACTGGGTGCATCGCCAGAACGAGATCACCGTGGCCGAACTACAGGGCGATCCGTCCTACCAGGCGGCCTTCGAGACGGCGCTCGACCTGATGACGGCCGAGGACAACATTGCGGCCGGTGCCGCGCTCAACGGCCAAGTCTATAATTTCTGGCAAGACAAGACCAATGTGCTCGGCCTCTGGCGCCGCACGACGGTTGCTTCCTACAAGACCGAGAAGCCTGTGTGGGAGACGATCATCGACTTCGACGTGCTGTCGGCCAAGGAGGGGGTGAAGTGGGTGTTCAGCGGCGCCAGCCGCCTTTACCCCGATTTCAACCTTTGCCTGGTGGCGATGTCGCCGGATGGCGGCGATGCCAGCGAGATGCGCGAATTCGACATCGAGACCAAATCATTCATCGAGGGCGGCTTCCGCGCTCCCGCCTCGAAATCCGGCTTTTCCTGGCTGGACAAGGACACGGTCATTGTCTCGGCTGCCTTCAATGAAGACGACAAGACCCAGTCCGGTTATCCGCGCGTCGTCAAGCTGTGGAAGCGCGGCACCCGGTTGGAGGAGGCGACGCCGATCTTCGAGGCCGAGAAGCAGGATCTCGCGGCCGGCGCGGGGGTCGAGCATGATGGCGACAGGCAGTATTTGTTTCTGGCCCGCACGATCGCCTTCTTCTCCTCGCACAGTTTTCTGCGCCTGCCGTCGGGCGAAAACCGGCGCATCCCGCTGCCGGACGATGTCACCGACACCGCGCTGTTCAAGGGCCGGTTCGTGTTCGGGGTGCGCAGCCCATGGACGGCGCCGGGCGGCACTGAGTGCTTGCCGGACGGCCTCTATTCCTTCGATTTCGAACACTGGATGGACACCGGCGACCTGGGCCCTGTTGAAACCATGCTCGCGCCAGCGCACCGTGTTTCGGTCGCCGGCATTGCCCGCACTCAGGACCGGCTGTTCATCAATCTGATGGACAATGTGCGCGGCAAGGTCGTTGTCGCCGAGCGCAGCGGCGACCGCTGGTCGCTGAAGCCGGTGGCGCTGCCCGAGAACGGCAATGTCGGCATCGCGCATGCTGAGCATTTCGGTTCCAGCGTCTCCTTCTCCTTCACCGATTTCCTGACGCCGAGTTCGATCATCTGGTCGGATGATAACGGGGCGACGCTGGCCACCGTGAAATCGCAGCCGGCTCGGTTCGACGCCGCGCCGCTGGTCTCCGAACAGTTCGAGGCGCGCTCGAAGGACGGCACAATGGTCCCGTATTTCGTCGTCAGGCGGCGCGACCAGAAGGGTCCGGTGCCGACGCTGCTCTACGGCTATGGCGGCTTCGAAATACCGCTGCTGCCCGGCTATGCCGGCGTGCGCGGCAGGCTGTGGCTGGAAAAGGGCAACGCCTATGTGCAGGCCTGCATCCGCGGTGGCGGCGAGTTCGGGCCGGCCTGGCATCAGGCGGCGCTGAAGGGCAATCGCCAGACTGCCTTCGACGATTTCGCCGCGGTGGCTGAGGACGTCGTCAGGCGCGGCATAGCCACGGCTGCTTCCCTCGGCATCCAGGGCGGCTCGAATGGCGGCCTGCTTACCGGCGTTTCCCTGACGCAGCATCCCCAACTGTTCGGCGCCGTCATCATCGAGGTGCCGCTGCTCGACATGCTGCGCTACACCGAACTGCCGCCAGGCGCCTCGTGGATCGGCGAATATGGCGATCCGGCAAAACCGGAAGAGGCCAAGTGGCTCGCCGCCTATTCGCCGTACCATCATGTCTCGGCCGATGCCGACTATCCCCCGGTGCTGCTCACGACATCGACCGCCGACGACCGCGTCCATCCCGGCCATGCCCGCAAGATGGCGGCGAAGCTGCAGGAGGCAGGTCACGGCAAGACGTTGTTCTTCGAGGAGACGGAAGGCGGCCATGGCGGGCGCGGCGACCGCCGGCCGCAAGCGGCGCAAACCGCCATGAAATACGTGTTCCTGCAAAGGGTATTGAGCGGCACCGCTTGAATTCCGGGCCTCGGGCGGCATAGACTGCAGCCATGGTCTACATGAGCACATCCGGCGCCTTCGGGGTCGCGGTGACACCGTCGCCGCGCACGCTGCGCGCCGAACTGCTCAGGCTGTGCGCCCGCATCGGCTATTCGCCGCCCGCCGTCCTCTGACGAAGTCGCCCCGGCAGCTTGCCGGTTTGATTCCAGAGGAAAGAGCAAACCCATGACTTACCAGAACTATTCGCTGAAGCAGCTTCAGCAGATTGACGCCGCGCATCATCTGCATCCCTTCACCGACCACAAGGAATTGCGCGAGACCGGCTCGCGCATCATCACCCACGCCAACGGCCCGTTCATCTACGATGCCGACGGCACCGAAATACTCGACGGCATGGCCGGGCTGTGGTGCGTCAATGTCGGCTATGGCCGCGACGAGCTGGCCGACGCCGCTTACGCGCAGATGAAGGAATTGCCCTACTATAATTCCTTCTTCAAATGCTCGACGCCGACGCCCGTGCTGCTGTCGAAGAAGCTGGCCGAGCTGGCGCCCACGGGCATCGCCCAGGTGTTTTACGGCTCCTCCGGCTCGGAGGCCAACGACACGGCGCTGCGGCTCGTGCGCCACTATTGGGTGCTGGAAGGCAAGCCGGAGAAGAACCGCATCATCTCGCGCAAGTCGGCCTATCACGGCTCGACCGTCGCCGGCACGTCGCTGGGCGGCATGGATTTGATGCACAAGCAGCTCGGCGGGGCGGTGCCCAACATCGTCCATGTCATGATGCCCTATGCCTATGAGTTGGCGCTGCCTGGCGAAAGCGACCATGATTTCGGCCTGCGCGCGGCCAAGGCCGTCGAGGACGCCATCCTCGAAGCCGGTGCCGACAAGGTGGCGGCCTTCATCGGCGAGCCGGTGATGGGCGCGGGCGGGGTGAAAATACCGCCGATGAGCTATTGGCCGGAAGTGCAGCGCATCTGCCGCAAATACGATGTGCTTTTGATGCTGGACGAGGTCATCACCGGCTATGGCCGCACCGGCGAATGGTTTGCGGCGCAGACCTTCGGCGTCGAGGCCGACACCATCACCACGGCCAAGGCACTGACCTCGGGCTATCAGCCGCTGTCGGCGCTGCTGGTCGGCGACCGTATCGCGGCGACGCTGGTCGAAAAGGGCGGCGAGTTCTACCACGGCTATACCTATTCGGGTCACCCGGTGGCCTGCGCAGTGGCGCTGAAGAATCTCGAGATCATGGAGCGGGAAGGCCTGGTCGACAGGGTCAAGAACGACACCGGTCCGTATTTCGCCCAAGCGCTGCAAGAGCGCATTGCCGGCCACGAACTGGTCGGCGAGGTGCGATCGATCGGGCTGATGGGCGCGATCGAGATCGTCAAGGACAAGGCGACCAAGGAGCGCTTCCTGCCGGCGGGCAGTGCCGCCGTCACCATTCGCGACCACGCCATCGCCCAAGGCCTGATGCTGCGTGCCACCGGCGACACGATGATCCTGTCGCCGCCGCTGATCTGGACCCGCGCGACGATCGACATGGCTTGCGATCGCATCGCCAAAGCGCTGGATCTGGCGCAAGCGGATTTGCGCAAGAAGTAGATGGAACGAGCGCCGGGCGCCTTGCAAACAGGGCGCCCGGACTGTGCGCCTGCTTATCGTCAGGGTCGACGGGGTCAGCGCACCGATCGTGCTGGTCAATGAAGACCATGAGGCAATTCCGAACGCTGCAATCGGAATAATAATTCAGACCGAGCAGTATAGTACTGCAAGACGCAAAAACCGCGCTCCATGGGAACGCGGCTTTGCCAGATACGCACGGCATTTCGCCAACAATACACTTGCGAAACTTACGGGCTCCGGTACGCGAGACCTGATCCGGAGCGCCGGGCGGATGCGATATGTCCGCCTCGCCATCCGTTATATAGGCACATCGTTACCGCCGGGTTATCGAGAGCTTAAGCAAATCTAAATTTGCAATTTTTTCGCGCAATAAAAATCGAGAAAAGCGCTGCCAAATTCGAAACTTATAGAGAACTGCCGCGAAGGAAATTTATGATGCCGGAAAAATCCGATCCGCCATTTCCCTGGGCGTTGAACAGCGCATAAAGCTGGGCTGCTTCGGCCCCCATTGGCGTCACCGCGCCGGCGCTTTGGGCCGCCTCCTGCGCCAGCTTCAGGTCCTTCAGCATGAGTGCCGCGGCAAAGCCCGGTTTGTAGTCGCGGTTGGCGGGTGAGGCCGGCACGGGACCCGGCACCGGGCAATAGGTGGTCAGCGACCAGCACTGGCCCGACGAGGTCGAGGCAACGTCGAACAGGGCCTGATGCGAGAGGCCGAGCTTTTCGGCCAGCACGAAGGCCTCTGCGACGCCGATCATCGAAATGCCGAGCATCATGTTGTTGCAGATTTTGGCTGCCTGACCGGCGCCGTCGTCGCCGCAATGGACGATGCGGCCGGCCATCGGCTTCAGGACCGGTTCGGCCTTAGCGAAGGCATCCTTGGCGCCGCCGGCCATGAAGGTTAGCGTTCCCGCAGCAGCACCGCCGGTGCCGCCGGAGACGGGGGCGTCGATCGAATGCAGCCCTTGCTTCCTTGCTACGGCATGCGCCTTGCGGGCCGACTCGACATCGATGGTCGAGGAATCAATGAACAGGGCGCCTGGTTTGGCCTTGGATGCGATGTCCTCGTAGACCGAGAGCACGTGCTTGCCGGCGGGGAGCATGGTGATCACGACATCGGCGTCTTTCACCGCGACAACAGCATTCGCCATGACAATGACGCCATGCTCGCGGGCGACGGTGAGGTTTTCCGGCATCAGGTCAAAGCCGTGCACCACGTGCCCCGCCTTGACGAGATTGGCAGCCATCGGGTTGCCCATATTGCCCAAGCCGATGAAGGCGACAGTGGTCATAGCGGTGCTCCATGATGAGTAGGCAGTAGGCAGTAGGCAGTAGGCAGTAGGCGGTAGGCAGTAGGGCGACCTATTTGGGTGCGATTTTGATAATAAGTTGGCGAAGCATCTTTCCGATGGCCTCGGCCGCCAGAAGCAGGTGCTCAGCTCGCCCATGCGTGGCAACGCCAATGCGTTGAGCGATTTGGAGGTGTGTCTCGAACTCCTTCAGCGAGCCTTGGGCTATCCTGAGAAATTGCTGATAGGAGCCTCGGTTGTCTCGGCCATAGCCTTCCGCGATGTTTGCAGGGATAGAGGTTGCTGAACGGCGGATTTGGCTGGTCAGCCCATATAATTCCTCTTTGGGCCATGTCTTGGTCAATGAGTAGGTGCTGACAGCCAGATCCATCGCCTGCTGCCATACGATAAGATCCTTGTACGAGTTGATCTTGCCGGTCATCCTTTGCCTACTGCCTACTGCCGTCCGATCAACGCCCGCGCGATGATCACGCGCATAATCTCGTTGGTGCCTTCGAGGATCTGGTGGACGCGCAGGTCGCGCACCAGTTTTTCGATGCCGTAATCATGGAGATAGCCGTAGCCGCCATGCAGCTGCAGCGCCTCGTTCGCGACGTTGAAGCCGATGTCGGTGACGAAGCGCTTGGCCATGGCCGACCATTTGCCGGCATCCGGCGCCTTGCGGTCGAGTTTCGAGGCGGCGGCGTAGAGAAAGATCCGCGCTGCCTGCAATTCGGTCTCCATGTCGGCCAACCTGAACTGCAGCGCCTGGAACTGGTTGATCTTCGAGCCGAAAGCCTTGCGCTCGGCGGTATAGGACAGCGCCTTGTCGAGCGCCGATTGCGCGCCGCCGAGCGAGCATGCCGCAATGTTGAGGCGGCCGCCGTCAAGGCCGGCCATGGCGATGCCGAAACCTGCGCCTTCCCCCGACAGCAGGTTTGCAGCCGGCACCTTGCAGTCCTCGAAGATCACCTGGCGGGTCGACTGCATGTGCCAGCCCATCTTGTGCTCGTTGGCGCCGAAGGACAGGCCGGGCGCATCCTTCGATACAACGAAGGTGGAAATGCCTTTCGGCCCGTCGGCGCCGGTGCGCGCCATGACGACATAGAGGTCGCTGTCGCCGGCCCCGGAGATGAACTGCTTGGCGCCGTTAAGCACATAGTCGTCGCCGCTCTTCACCGCGCGCGTCTTCAGCGCCGCGGCATCCGAGCCTGAGCCCGGCTCGGTCAGGCAGTAGCTCGCCAGCCATTCCATCGAGGTCAGCTTCGGCAGGAAGCGTTGGCGCTGCTCGTCGTCGCCGAAGCGGTCGATCATCGACGCCGCCATATTGTGGATCGAGATGAAGGAGGAAAACGCCGGATCGGCGTGCGACAGTGCCTCGAAGATCAGCACGGCGTCGAGCCGGCCGAGCGCCGAGCCGCCGACATCGTCCCTGACATAGATGCCGCCAAGGCCAAGCGGGCCGGTCTCGCGGATTACATCGGCGGGAAAGTGTCTTGCCCGGTCCCATTCGAGCGCATTGGGCGCAACGCGATCGGCGGCGAAGGCCTGTGCCATCTCCTGGATGGCGCGCTGCTCCTCATTGAGTTCGAACTGACTGGTGCTCGCATCGACCGCGGCGTCCATGGCGTGCTCCCTGTGTTTCCCCAGTTGGGGTTGGCTTGCTGGCCTGTTGTTTTTGGCTTTGCGCGCCGCTCAATCTAGACCAATGATGCCGCCGCGCAACCCGGCTCGCCGCGCAGCCGCTGTGCATGAATGGATCAACGGAGCATTGCGTGCCGACATATTTCGACGAATTGCTCGACCGCTTCCATGCCTATCTCCGGGGCGTGGACAACGCGCTGGTGCGGGACGCCGTGACCCGGATCGGCTGGAATATGACGGCGCGCGTGCTCGAAGCGCATCCGCTGCCTTGCCTTGGTCTGCTCGACCGCATTGTCGAACTGGCGCCGCCGGACCCGCAGCCTCTGGTGCAACTGCTGGCGGAGCGTCGTGACGATCTGTGCTGGGGGCAGACCTACAACGCGAGCGATTTTGGTGAAGCGTTCTTGCAAAAATACGGCTGGCTGGAGGTGTTTGGCACGCGCGGCCATTTCGCCAATGAAGAGGTCGCGGCCGGATTGCTGATCCTGGGGCCCGGCATCACCTATCCCGACCATCATCACATTGCCGAGGAGATCTACATTCCGCTGACCGGCGGCACCGAATGGCGCATGGGCGAGGGCGGCTTTCACATCCGCCAGGCGGGCGAAATTATCCATCACGCCTCCAATGTCAGCCATGCCATGCGCACCGGCAGCGAACCGTTGCTGGCGCTCTACATCTGGCGCGGCGGGCCGCTGTCGCAGAAGTCGACCGTTTCCGGCGCGCAGGGCAGGGGCTGAGCATGGCCAAGGCGATCATGCTGCAAGGCACGGGTTCGGATGTCGGCAAGACGGTGCTGGTGGCGGGGCTCTGCCGCGCGGCCAGGAATCGCGGGCTGAAAGTCAGGCCGTTCAAGCCGCAGAACATGTCGAACAATGCCGCCGTCGCCGACATTCCGGGCGACAACCGCCCCGGCGGCGGCGAGATTGGCCGTGGGCAATGGCTGCAAGCGCTGGCGTGTGGTGTTCAGCCGACCGTGCATATGAATCCGGTGCTGCTCAAACCCCAGAGCGATATCGGTTCGCAGGTGATCGTGCAAGGCAAGGTGTTCGGCGACGCGCGAGCGCGCGACTACCAGACAATGAAAGCGGGGCTGATGGACGCCGTGCTGGAGTCCTGGACGAAGGTCGGTGAGGGCGCCGATCTGGTCATCGTCGAGGGCGCCGGATCGCCGGCCGAAATCAACCTGCGCAGCCGCGACATCGCCAATATGGGCTTTGCCACACGCGCCGACGTGCCGGTGATTCTGGTCGGCGACATCGACCGCGGTGGCGTCATCGCTTCGGTCGCCGGCACGCATCTGATCCTACCGGAGGAAGACAGGCGCATGATCGTCGGCTACCTCATCAACAAGTTCCGCGGCGATGTCTCGCTGTTCGACGACGGCATCCGGTCGATCGAAAGCTTCACCGGCTGGCGCTGCTTTGGCGTCGTGCCGTGGCTGAAGGCGGCGGCGCGATTGCCGTCCGAGGATTCGGTCGTGCTCGAACGCCTGACGTCGGGCGAGAAGCGGGCGTTGAAGGTCGCCGTGCCGATGCTGTCGCGCATCGCCAATTTCGACGATCTCGATCCGCTCAAGGCCGAACCGCAGGTCGAAGTGGTGTTCGTGCCGCCGGGGCAGCGCTTGCCGGAGAATGCCGGCCTGGTGGTCATTCCCGGTTCCAAATCGACGATCGGCGATCTCATGAAGTTCCGCGAGAATGGCTGGGATCGCGATCTCCTCGCGCACCGCAAACGCGGCGGCCATGTCGTCGGTATCTGCGGCGGTTTCCAGATGCTCGGCCGCCTGGTGCGCGATCCCGATGGCATCGAGGGCAGTGTCACCGAGGCCGAGGGACTCGGCCTGCTCGACATCGAGACGGTAATGGAACCGGAAAAGACGGTGCGCAATGTCAGCGCCCGCTCAGTGCCGTTCGGCCTGGCGCTCGAGGGCTACGAAATTCATCTCGGCCGCACCACCGGGCCGGACATGGCGCGGCCGTCGGCTGTGATCAACGGCATCGACGACGGTGCGATTTCCGCCGACGGCAAGGTTTTTGGCACCTATCTGCACGGCCTGTTTTCCGCCGACGCTTTCCGGGCGAGATTCCTGGAAAGCCTCGGCGTGAAAGGCGGCGGCATCGACTATCGCGCGGACGTGGAAAAAGCGCTGGACGAGATCGCCACCGAGCTGGAGCGCCATCTTGAGTGCGATGCGATTTTTGGGTTAGCAAGGTAGGACCGTCCACCGTTTCGCCATCCTCGGGTCTGCGCGTCCGCTTCGTTTCCACTCCGTGGATGTCGAAGTTCGGGCGCTTTCGCCGACCTTCGACGCGGCGCTGAAGGACCAAGGCCGATGGCGAAGGATTCTGCGAAACTGATCACCAGCGGGACGGTGAGCGAGGCGTATTCGACATTGCGAAAATGGCCGGGCGCCGTTTCGCGATAGCCACAAATGTCGGTGACCGCGTTCTGCAGCCGCAGGCCCGGCGCGCGCCGCACCATCTCGAACCGGTCGGCCACCGGGCGGTGCTGTTGATCGTGGCGCTCCGTCTCGCCGGACATGGTCATCCTCCGCGCGGAAGAGCCTAACGGACCATGCATCCAAAGCAAAAGCGCCCGGCTTTTGACCGGGCGCTTCGAATTGCAGAAGTCGCGGGCGCCTAGGCGCCGCGCATCAGGCAGGCGGCGGCAAGCACGATGTATGCGATGAGGACAATCCACACCGCAGCCAGAGGAATGAACGCAAGAACGCCAAGCGCGGCGAGCACGCCGATGATGGCGATGACAAGGGATATGATGAAAACAAGCTGAGTGGGTGCACTAAGATTCATGTGTGGTCCCTCCAACATGATTCGTACAACGGCACTCTATCAGGCGTGAGGCTTATACACCAATCAGCTGGCGCAATGGGTTCGCCGGGTCGGCCAGCAGCTTCACCGCCAGAGCCAGGCAGATGATCACCAGCAGCGGCTTGATCAGCCGGGCGCCGATGCGGATGGCAAGGCTGGCGCCGAGCCGGGCGCCGAGGAACTGGGCGACGCCCATCATCAGCCCGATCTTCCAGTAGACGACGCCGGCGACCGCAAAGACGATGAAGCCGCCGATGTTGGAGGCGAAATTGAGTAGCTTGGTGTGTGCCGTCGCCTTGAGCACGCCGAAGCCGGCAAGGCTGACGAAGGCCAGCATATAGAAGGAGCCGGCTCCCGGCCCGAACAGCCCGTCATAGAAGCCGACCAAAGGGGCGATGACCAGCCCGAACAGGAAGGGCGACAGGCGCTCGGCGCGGTCGACATCGTTCATGTTGGGTTTCACGGCGAAGTAGATCGCGATGGCGATCAAAAGCAGCGGCAGCAGCGCCCGCAGGAGATCACCTGGCACGAATGCCGCCAGCAAGGCGCCGACGGCACTGCCGGTAAGGGCCAGAAGCGCCGATGGCAGCTGTCGGCGCAGATCGACACGGCCATTCCTGGCATAGTGGATGGTCGCCGAAGCGGTGCCGAAAATGCCCTGCAGCTTGTTGGTTCCAAGTGCTGCGACCGGCGGGAATCCGGCAAGCAGCAGGGCCGGGATGGTGATCAGCCCGCCGCCGCCGGCTATCGAATCGACAAAGCCGGCTGCAAAGGCGGCCAAGGCAAGCATGATGACGGTGTGGGTAGCGAGGTCGAGCATCGGGATTTCTGAACATTCCGGCGGGAAAGGTGATGCCGCGCCTTCTCATGGCCATCTGGTTTGCGCAAGGCCGATTCCGCGCTACGTCCATCCAAGCGCGTTGCGCTTGGATTTCCTGTGGTGCATGTCATTATCCCAATACCGCTGGGCAATTTTGGGTCATATGCACTGGGCGGGCTCGGAAAAGAGGGACACTGTTGGCGATGGCATTGCTCGACCAGATACGCTCGATCTTCGATGGTGACCCCGGCGTGCGCAAGGTTGCCGACGACCCCGTGCTGTCGGCGGAACTCTTGATGCTGTTTCGCATGATCCTGGCCGACGGCTCGGTTTCGGAGAGCGAAATGGTCGCCTTCCGGCGTATCTGCAAGGACGCCTTCGGCATCCCGGAAACCAGCATCGACGCGGTCATCGAATATCTCAATGATTTCGGCTACGAGACCAACGGTTCGCAAGCCATTGCGCTCTTCCGCGATCTCGATGTCGAACGGCGCAAGTTGCTGGCGCTCCACATGGCGGAGATCGCCAAAGCCGATTCCAAGCTGGCCGAGAGCGAAGTGCGGCTGCTGCGCCGCACGCTCGATTTGCTCGACATCAGCCCGGTCGATGTGGTGAAGCCGGAGGAGTGAGGCAGACCAGGGGCAACGGCCGCCCAGCCGGGTCCCCGCTGCTTCGCAGCGTCCCAGCGTTCGTGACCTTTCATCGTGCCACTGGCACGATGAATTCGCTGCGCGAACCGGTCACTCACCCCTGTTCCTGCATACGGTGAGCGATCGCCCGATGCAGATCGGGCGTAGCCTCGACCAGCGCCCTGGCCGCCTCCGACTGCGGATGATCGAGTACGTCACGGGTCTTGCCGCGCTCGACGATCCTGCCGTCATGCATGACCAGCACCTCATCGGTGATGGCGCGGGCGACGGTCAAATCGTGGGTGATGAAGAGGTAGCCGATGCCGAGCTTCTGGTTGAGCTCTGCGAACAGATCGAGGATCTGGGCGCGGATCGAGACGTCGAGCGCCGAGACCGGCTCGTCGGCGACGACCAGCTTCGGCCTGGTGATGATGGCGCGGGCGATCGACAGGCGCTGGCGCTGGCCGCCGGAAAACTCATGCGGATATTTGTCCATGTCGCTGGTGCCGAGGCCGACCTCGTGCAGCGCATGCGCCACCATCTCGCGCCGCTCGGCCGGTGTCGGCTTCTTTTCCAGTACATGCAGCGGCTCGGCGACCAGTTTCTCGACCTTCTGGCGCGGGTCGAAAGAGCCGTAGGGATCCTGGAACACCACCTGCATGTCGCGCCGCGCGGCTTTGAGCTCCGCCTCGCTTTTGCCGGTGATGGTCTCGCCGCGAAAGCGGATCGTTCCCGATGTCGATTTGTCGAGCGCCAGGATCATGCGGGCAAGCGTTGACTTGCCGCAGCCGGAGCGGCCGACCAGCGCCACCGATTGGCCCGGCGCCAGCGACAAGGACACGTCCTCGACGGCGCGGATTGGAGCCGCTGACTTGAACAGGGAGGTGCGCCGGCCCGGATAGTCCCGTGTCACGCCTTCGACCTCAAGCAGCGGTTTGCCCTGGCCGGTGGCGTGAACCTTGGCGCGCGCGGGCACGTGCATGGAGGCCAGCGCCAGCTGGCGCGTGTAGGGATGCAGCTGTTCCGATAGCGTGCGTGCGGTGTCGCCGGCTTCCATCACCTCGCCATGACGCAGGATGGTGATGCGGTCGGCCATTTCGGTGACGACGGCGAGATCGTGCGAGATCAGAAGCAGGCCCATGCGGTTTTCGCTGACAAGGCCGCGCAACAGATCGAGGATCTGCGCCTGCAGCACTACGTCGAGCGCCGTGGTCGGTTCGTCGGCGATGAGCAGCTTGGGTTTCAATGCGCAGGCAATGGCGATGACGACGCGCTGGCGCTGGCCGCCCGACAATTCGTGCGGATAGCGCGACAGCGGGAACTTCGCCTCGGGCAGGCCGACGCGGTCGAGCATTTTGCGCGCCCGGTCTTCGGCTTCCGCGCGGCTGGCTTTGGTGTGCCAGCGTATGCCTTCGGCGACTTGTTCGCCGATGGTCTTGACCGGGTTAAGCGCCGTCATAGGTTCCTGGAACACCATGCCGATGTCGTCGCCGCGCAGCGCGCACATCTGGTCCTCGGTTGCGGCCAGAATATCGATGCCGTCGAAGGTCACGCGGCCGGTGGCGCGCGCAGCATGCGGCAGAAGCTGCATGATGGTCAGCGCCGTCATCGATTTGCCCGAGCCGGATTCTCCGACCAGGCCCATCACCTCGCCGGGCGCGACGGAGAGGTCGACCCCTTTCAGGATCGACGTGTCGCCGATCGCCAGCGACAGGTTCTCGATCTGCAGCAGGCTCATCGCTGCCGCCGCGATTTCGGGTCGAGTATGTCGGCGATGCCGTCGCCGAGCAGATTGAGCCCAAGCACGGTGACGACAATGGCCATGCCGGGGAAGATGGCCATCCACGGCGCCACCACCATGCGCGTCTGAGCGTCGAACAGCATGCGGCCCCAGCTCGGCATTGGCGGCTGGGCGCCGAGGCCGACATAGGAGAGACCGGCTTCGGCCAAAATGCCGAGCGCGAACTGGATGGTGCCTTGCACCAGAAGCAGCGTGGCGATGTTGGGCAGCACGTGCTCGATTGTAATCTGCGTCTTGCTCTTGCCGGCGGCGCGCGCGGCGAGGATGAATTCGCGCGGCCACATCGCCAGCGCACCGGCCCGGGCGACGCGCGCAAACACCGGGATGTTGAAAATGCCGATTGCGATGATGGCGTTGATTGCGCCCGGTCCGAAGATGGCGGTGATCATGATCGCCGACAGCAGCGCCGGGAAGGCGAAGACGAGGTCGTTCAGCCGCATCAGCGCCTCGTCGACGAACCCGCCGCGCGCCGCGGCGAAGGCGCCGAGCGGCACGCCGACGCCCATGCCGATGCCGACCGCGACCAGCGCCACGGCGATCGAGTTGCGGGCGCCGACCATGATCATCGACAGGATGTCGCGGCCGAAATGATCGGTGCCGAACCAGTGCGCCGCGGAGGGCGCGAGCGTCTTGTCCGAGATCACCAGTTTGGTCACGTCGTAGGGCGTCCAGACGTAGGAGATGACCGCTATTGCAGCCACCAGCACCGTGATGGCGAAGCCGATGAGGAAGGAGCGGTTGCGGAAGGCCTTGGCCAGAATGCTGCCCAACGTCTCCTGCGGGATGTCGATGTGCAGCGTCATTGCCGGCCTCGAAGGCGCGGATCGACGATGGCGTAGGAGACGTCGACGACGAGGTTGACTGCAATGACGGCGACGACCAGCAGCATGACGATGCTTTCCACCACGATCAGGTCGCGCTGAGTGATCGCCTGGAACACCAGCCGTCCCAGACCAGGCAGATAAAAGACGTTCTCGATGATGATGGTGCCGGCGAGCAGGAAGGCGAATTGCAGGCCCAGAATGGTCAGAACCGGGATCATCGCGTTGCGCAGCGCGTGCCGCCATAGTACGGCGCGATAGGGCAGGCCCTTGGCGCGGGCGGTGCGGATATAGTCCTCGTTCAGCACCTCGAGCAGCGCGGAGCGGGCAACGCGCGCCAGGATCGCGGCCTGCGGCAGAGCGAGGGCGATGGCCGGCAGCAGCAGCGATTTCAGCGCCGGCCAGGCGCCGGCGCTCCAGCCGGGAAAGCCGCCGGCCGGCACCAGCCGCAACCAGACGGCAAAGAGGTAGATCAGCATCAGCGCGAACCAGAAGTTCGGCACGGCGACGCCGAGCTGCGCGGCACCCATGGCAATCGTGTCACCGGCGCGGCCGCGCCGACTGGCGGAATAGAGCCCGACCGGAATGGCAATGATGGTGGACAGCGTCAGCGCGATCAGCGCCAGCGGCAGGGAAACCGCCATGCGCTCGCGGACAAGGTCGATGACCGGCACTGAATAAGTGTAGGAGCGGCCGAAATCGAGGCTGAGCAGACCGCCGACCCAGTGGAGGTAGCGCAGGAGAAGCGGCGCGTTGAGGCCCATCTGGTTGCGCAGGAGTTCGACCTGCTCGGCGCTGGCGTTGAGGCCAAGCATCAGCCGCGCCGGATCGCCGGGCAGGATTTCGAGTACGGCGAAGACGACCATCGAGGCCAGGATCAAGGTTGCGATGGCGATGGCGAGGCGTTTGAGGAGGTAGGCGGTCATGGTGGAGGGGCGCCCGGTGCGGCTGCGCCTTGAAAGTCGAGTTCCCGCCCACCCCCCTCTGTCCTGCCGGACCCGGCCCTTCGCTGTCGCTTCGGGCGTTCGTTGTTCGGAAAGCCAAGCAGTTGGCTTTCCGTCCGCTGCGCGGACCACTCCTCACCCCCCGCAAGGGGGGAGATCAGCAGTTTCTGTGTCGTCGACCAGCGTTCAACGTTCGCGATAGGCGAAAGCGGAGATGATAGCCCAATCTCCCCCCTTGCGGGGGAGATGCCCGGCAGGGCAGAGGGGGGTGTGAGGGAGCGCAAACGCCGCCCTTTGGCCCGCCGCCTCAATCCGCCCACTTCACCTTGGTCAGGTCATTCGCCTGGATCGGCGCGTTTTCCCACAGGCCCTGCAGCTTGGCGTCCCAGACGCCGACCTTCGGCAGTTCATAGAGGAACCCCACCACGGCGTCGTCGGCCAGGATCTTCTGGGCCTCGCCGAGCAGCGTGTTGCGCTTGGCGTCGTCGGAGGTGAGGTTCAGCTCGGCGATGATCTTGTCGAAGGCCGGATTGTCGTAGTTGAAGTAATAATCCTTGCGCGAGTAGATATCGATGTCGTTGGGCTCGGTGTGGGAGACGATGGTCAGGTCGTAATCCTTCTTGGTGAACACCTGGTCCAGCCACTGCGCCCATTCGACCGGAATGATTTCGAGGTCGATGCCGACGTCGCGCAGCTGCGAGGCGATGATCTCGCCGCCAAGCCGTGCGTAGGAAGGCGGCGGCAGTTTCAGCGTCGCCTTGATGCCGTTTTCAAGGCCGGCTTGCTTCAGCAGCTCCTTGGCCTTGTCGACATTGTGCGGGTACAGGCCGGTGAGGTCGACATAGGCCTTGCTGGCGGGCGACATGTGCGAGCCGATCGGCACGCCGAGGCCGGCCGAGGCGCCGTCGATGATCGCCTTTCGGTCGAGCGCGAAGGCAATTGCCTGCCGCACCTCGAGCTTGTCGAAAGGCGGCTTCTTGTTGTTGATCGCCAGAATGGTCTCGCCCTCAGTCGAGCCGATCACCACCTTGAAGCGCGGATCGTCCTTGACCTGCGCGACGCTGTCGGGATCGAAGAAAGGGAAAGCCTGGATGTCGCCGGAGAGCAGCGCCGGCACGGCGGCAGCGGCGTCGGGAACGATGCGGAACTCGGCCTTGTCGAGGGATACCGGAGCGCCCCAGTAGTTGTTGGATTTGACCAGCGTGATCGACGAGCCCTTGGCCCAGCTCTGGAATTTGAACGGGCCGGTGCCGATGGGCTTTTCCTTGTTGGTGTCGGCGCTCTCGGGCGCCACAATCACCGCGTCGCCCCAGCCCAGATTGTAGAGGAACGACCCCTGCGGGTTCTTCAGCGTCACCTTGACCGTTGTCGGATCGACGACTTCGACCGTATCGATGGCGGCGAACAGGGCCTTTTGCGCGTTTACGGAATTGTCGGCGCGGGCGCGGTCGAGCGAGAACTTCACGTCGCTGGCGTCGAAGTCGCTGCCGTCATGGAATTTGACGCCGGTGTGCAGCTTGAAGGTGTAGACCTTGCCATCGTCGGAAATGGCCCAGCTCTCGGCAAGGTCGGGCAGCACTTCGCCATTCGGGCCGATGCGGGTCAGGCCCTCGAAGACGTTGGCGTAGAGCACTTCGTCGATCGCCGCGGCAGCACCGGCGGTCGGATCGAGATGCGGCGGCTCGAGCGGAATGCCGATCACCAGGTCGGTGCGTGCGGCAAATGCCTGACTGCCGGCCAGTGCCAGCACCGCGGCGGCAAGAATGGTTTTCCACAATTTCATCGTGCAACTCCCAAATGCTCGAACCCTTGTGCGATAGAAGCGTGATTTCGAGGTGGAGTAAATTGCGTTTCGTGCTCTGCAGCGGCGCGGGGAGGAATGTTTTTTCAGCGAAGTCGATGGTTCAGCCCGCGGCCGTGCCCCTGAGCAGCACATTGAGCCCGATCGCCATCACCTTGGCCGACTCCACCATATCAGAGATACCGACCCATTCGTCGGGCCGGTGGGCGAGGTCCAAAATGCCCGGGCCATAGGCGATGCAATCATAGATGTGGCCGATGCGGGCGATGTGCTTCTGGTCGTAAGTGCCTGGCGAAATGACATAATCCGGCTCGCGGTCGAAGATCGCCATGATGCCTTGCGCCACCGCCTTGACCACCGGCGCGTCGCGCTCGGTCATCAGCGGCAGCACCTCCATCAGGTCGCGAATCTCGTAGTCGAACTTTTTGCGCTCGCGCTTCATCCGGTCGAGGATATCGGTCACCTCGCTCTTGACCGTGGCAAGGTCCTCCTCGAGCAGGAAGCGGCGATCGATGGTCAGCCGGCAGGCGTCGGGCACGTTGGGTGAGGGCAGGCCGGGGCGGAAATCCTCAGTCTGGCCGCCATGGATCGAGTTGATGTTCATGGTCGAGCGCTTTGCGCCTTCGGGCACGACAGGCATGCGCGTCACCTTGCGGTCGAGCGCCGGAAACAGTTCATCCTCGAAGGCCTGCAGCACGGCGCCCATGTGGCGCACGGCATTGTCGCCGAGGAACGGCATCGAGCCATGCGCGATCTCGCCCTTGGTCTCGATCTCTGCCCACCAGACGCCGCGATGGCCAAGACAGATGCGGTCCTTGTTCAGCGGCTCGGGGATGATGACGTGGTCGACCTTGGGTTTCGAGAAATAGCCAAGCTTCGCCAGATGGGCGACGCCGCCGAAGCCGCCGGACTCTTCATCGACGGTGCCGGAGATTTCGATGGCGCCAGGAAAGTCGGGGAATACCTCCATGAAGGCTTCCGCCGCGATGATCGAGGCGGCCATGCCCCCTTTCATGTCGCAGGCGCCGCGCCCGTAGACCTTGCCGTCCTTCACCACGCCTGCAAAGGGATCGACGCTCCAGCCCTCGCCGGCTTCGACCACATCGATGTGCGAGTTGAAATGGACACAGGCTCCAGGCGAGCGGCCGTCGAAGCGGGCGACGACATTGACGCGGGGATAGCGGTCGGTGTCGCCGGGCGTGCCTGCGGCGCGGATGAATTCGGTTTCGAAGCCAAGCCTGCCTAGGCGCGCACCGATATATTCGGCGCAGGGGCGATAGGCTTCGCCAGGCGGGTTGATGGTCGGGAAGCGGATCAGGTCGGCGGTCAGTGCGACCAAGTCATCAACACGGGCGTCTATCGCTTTGAAGAGTCGTTCGTTCATTCCCGGATTTGAGCAGGCAAGGGGGTGGTTTTGCAAGCATCGCGCCGCTGGCGCCGAAAACTTCGTGTCGCAGCGGCAACTATGGCGGGAAAATCGTTCAAATTGGCTGCTTTAGATTGGCGAATTTATCAAGGAGTGTGTGTTAGATCACTCACCTGTCGTTAAAAAGATGAAAAACCGCGTGATGACAGGGCAGGCAAGGGGCATCAAAGGGGTTTGATCCATGACTAAAATCGTTCTCATGGCAGCTGCTTTTGCGGCGATGCTGTTCGGCACGTCCATCGAAAGCAGGGCTGCCTCGCTGGTGGCCAGCATCGACGTCTCGTCGCAGACCATGACCGTCAGCCAATACGGCCAGGTGCTTTATCGCTGGAGCGTGTCGACCGCCCGCAGTGGCTATTTCACGCCGCGCGGCACCTATCGGCCGCAACGCACGGCGCGGATGTGGTATTCGAAGAAATACCACATGTCGCCAATGCCTTACTCGGTGTTCTTCCATGGCGGCTATGCCATCCACGGCACCGGCGCGGTCAGGCAGCTAGGGCGTCCGGCATCGCATGGCTGCGTGCGGCTGCACACCGGCAATGCCGCGATGTTCTATGCGATGGTGCGCGAAGTCGGCTTCGGCAATACGCGGATCGTTGTGACGAACTGAGGCTTTCGACGAGTTAAGATTGACGCTGCCCCTGGCCGGTGGCGTTGGCCTGTCCGCGCCGGCGGCGACGCCGGCCTGAGATTTCCCACCTTTTGTGGAACCACATCCACTGTCCCGGATCCTCGCGCACCCAGCGCTCGACCACGTTGGCGAGCAGTTGGGTGGTGGCCGCGACATCGACGCTGCCGCTTTCATTGCGCGGCAAGGTCAGCTTGTCCTCGATCTCGAGGCGGAAGCGGTTGCCAGGCAGCCGCACACATCGCGCCGGATAGACGTCGCAATCATAGTGACGGGCGAGCATGCCCAGAACCGGATTGCTCTGGCATGGGCGATTAAAGAAGATCGTCTCCAGTCCGCTGGAGAATTTCTGGTCGACCAAAACGCCGATATTGCCGCCTTTCTCCAGAATCGACGCCAACGCGAAGGAGGCGCCGGTCGAAGACGGCAGCAAGGCGCCCATGCTCGAACGCCGCGTCGAATGGATATAATCGGCGAGGTAGGGATTGTTCGGCGGACGAAACAGCGCCGTGATCTTCATGCCGAACGTCGCGGCAGCCACCGGCAGCAATTCAAAATTGCCGAGATGGCCGGTGAACAGGATATGCGGTTTGTCCTCGCCAGCTATCTGATGGAAATGATCGGCGCCGCCAACTTCGACGCGGCCGGGCGTCGCTGCGTTCGGATCATAGTCGAAGAGGGCGTCAAGAAAGATGTATTCGGCGGCGAGCCGGGCCATGTTGCCCCACATGTCGGAGGCGATGGCCTCGATCTCGACATCGCTCTTTTCGGGATAGGCAAGGCGCAGATTGTTGATGGCGACACGGTGGCGCCCGACCCACGGACCGATGCGCCGTGCCGCCCGGTCGGCGAAATTGAGCGCCCTGTCCGCGGGCAAGAGGCGCAGCAGCGAGATGATCGTCATCGCCACGCGCGCCACCAGCCAGTGCTCCATCTGGCGCAGTCTTCGGCCATAGCGGAACATGAAGTCCCGGCGGGCTTTCTTGAACACCTTGCCGACCATAGTCCTAAGAAACGCGCAGGATGATCTTGCCGAACACGTCGCGGCCTTCCATGCGCTTCAACGCGGCGTCGATGCCGTCGAAGCCGACTTCGGTGTCGATGACAGGTGCGACCTGTCCCGCCGCCATCTTCTGCATGGCGTTGGCCATGTTCTCCATGCGGCAGCCGAAGGACCCAAGCAGCTTCAGCTGCTGCTGGAACAGCTGCATCAGATTGATCTGCGTCGACACGCCGGAGGTCGAGCCGCAGGTGACCAGGCGGCCGCCGCGCTTGAGGCACAGCATCGAGGCGGCAAAGGTGTCGGCGCCGACATGTTCGAAGACGACGTCGACGCCCTTCTTCCTGGTGAGCTTGCGCACGACGCCTTCGAAACGATCGTCGCGGTAGTTGATGACATGGTCGGCGCCGAGCGCCTTGGCCTTGTCGATCTTGTCGTTGGAACCGACCGTGGTGATGATGGTGCAACCCATGCGCTTGGCCAGCTGGATCGCCGCCGAGCCGATGCCGGAGCCGCCGGCATGGATGAGGATGGTTTCGCCGGGCTGCAGCTTGGCATTGTCGAACAGCATGTGCTCGACGGTGCCGAAGGTGACGGGGGCGACAGCCGCGCCGACATCGGTCACGCCGGGAGGAGCAGGGACCAGCAGGCGCGCCGGCAGGTTGATCTTCTCCTGGGCAAAGCCGTCGAGATGGAAGCCGTGGACGCCCGAGACATTTTCGCAGAGATTGTCACGGCCTTCGCGGCAGGCGCGGCAAAGGCCGCAGGTGCGCGCGCCGTAGATCGACACCAATTGTCCGGGCAGCAGGCTGGAGACGCCGGGGCCGACAGCCTCGACCTCGCCGGAGGCTTCGGCGCCGACGACCAGCGGCAGCTTGCGCTTGGCGAAGGCCATGCCGCGCCAGCCCCAGACGTCGATATGGTTCAGCGCCACCGCCTTGATGCGCAGCGTGACTTCGCCCAATGCGGGGGGCGGCGGGGGCGGCAGGTCCACCGTTTCAAGACGGCGGTCCTCGATAAGTTGCAGTGCGCGCATGGGGCCTGTCAGTTCAGTCTGGCTGAAAAAGGTCGCTTAGACCGGTTCCCGCGCCATGACAAGGCAGGTGTTCTGGCCGCCGAAGCCGAACGAGTTCGACAGCACGGTGCCGACTTCGGCATTGCGCTTCTTGTTGGGCACCACGTCGAGCACGATTGCCGGGTCGGGATTGTCGTAGTTGATGGTCGGCGGAATGACGCTTTCGAGCATGGTCATCAGCGAAAACGCTGCTTCGACGGCGCCGGCCGCCGACAGCGTGTGGCCGATCATCGACTTGTTGGACGAGACCGGCATCGAGCCGATGCGATCGCCGAACACGGTCGACAGCGACAGATGCTCCATCTTGTCGTTTTCCGGCGTCGAGGTGCCGTGAGCGTTGACGTAGTCGATCTCGTCCTTGCTCAGGCCGGCATCCGCAAGGGCGGCGCGGACTGCTGCGATCGCCGGCGAACCGTCGGGCTTGGAACGGGTGCGATGGAAATCGTCGGCCTTTTCACCGCAGCCGCGCAGGATGCCGAGAACGCTGGCGCCCCGGGCAAGGGCTGCCTCAAGCGATTCCAGCACCAGAGCGCCGGAGCCTTCCGCCAGCACAAAGCCGTCGCGGTCCTTGGAGAAGGGTTTTGACGCCTTTTCAGGGATGTCATTGTGGGTCGACAGCGCCGAGAGCAGCGAAAAGCGGATCAGCGCCTCGGCGGTTGCCGAACCGTCGGCGCCGATCGACAGCGCCCGGTCGCATTCGCCGCGGCGGATCGCTTCGACGCCGAGCTGGATGGCGGTGGCGCCCGAAGCGCAGGCCGTCGACAGCGTGATCGGCAGGCCGCGCGTGCCAAAGCGGTCGGCCAGCCGGTCGGCGATCGCGCCGAACTGCGTGCTTGCGAACCTATCTGTTTCCTTCAGCCCGCGCGCCACCCTGAGCAGCCTTTCGGCGCCGGCGCCTTTGCCGTCGGAATTGTAGAGCGCGAAGCGGTCGTGCCAGTCGAGTTCGACCGGCGGCGAGGCGAGGAAGAGCGGGCCACCGAAATCAGAGGAATCGAGGCCGGATTCGGCCACCGCCTCATTCGCGGCGGTTTCGGCCAGTTCGTAGGTCAGCAGGCTGGCGCCTTTCGAGCTTGAGTCGAGGAAATCGACCATGCCGGAGATGCGGGTGTTGAGGTGGTCGACGGGAAAGCGGGTGATCGGGTGGATGCCCGATTTGCCGGAGGTCAGTGCCGCCCAATTGTCTGCCTTGCCGATGCCGAGCGAGGTTACCACGCCGATGCCGGTGACGGCGACGATCGGCCTGCCCATGTGATCTCTGAGATTGGCCATCCGGAACCTCTTAACTTTGCAGCATGATCGCGCAGCGCTGCTTCAAGCAGCGTTGACCAGCGCCATGCCCTCGAATTGGTGATAGCCGATTGCCGTTGCGAGCACGGTTTCGGGAATGCCTTCGAACGGCTTCTCGGCCGCGGCGTCGAAAACGGGGTAGGCGGCCTTGCGGTCGACGGCCAGGGCGGCGAGGGCGACCGCGAATGGAAACTGCGCTTCCTTCATATGCCCGGTCAGCGTCGCGAAGCCGCGCGCCGATATCGCCGGATTGGCATCCAGCGCTGCCTTTTCGGCTGACGTTGCGGTATGCGCCCCGGATGCGCCCGACAGGGCCAGCAACTTGCCGTTCGGGAGAGTTGCCTGTTTGAGCAGTGTCGCGATCTCGGCGTCAAGCTCGCCGCGCGAACGCCGGGCGCGGCCTGAGACGACCGGTCCGAGCTCGGCATAGATTTTGCGGCCGCGGCTTTGCGCGTGTTCGCGCTGCTCCAGCACCAGGAACGCGCCGCCGGAGCCGGAGACCAGGCCGCCGCCCTCGGCGCCCTGTCTCTGCCAGACCGGCTTCCATGGGCCGCGATGCAGATAGCCGGCCAATTCATAGCCGAGCAGCATGTCGGAATGTTCGGTCTGGAAGGCGCCACCTACCAGTATGTGGGTCGACTGTCCGGAGCGGATGCGCGCCGCGGCGGTCTCGACGGCGGCGACGCCGGCACCTTCCTCGCCCATGAAGGTCCTCGACGATCCCGTCACCTTGTGGACGATGGAGATGTTGCCGGCGAGCAGATTGGAGAGCTGGGCCAGGAAAAGCGTCGGCCGCAATTCGGTGGTCAGCTTCTCGTTGAGCAGCACGTCGCGGTCGTTGCGGCTCTCGGACGCG
Source organism: Mesorhizobium sp. M0772 (assembly GCF_040320135.1). Taxonomy (NCBI): domain Bacteria; kingdom Pseudomonadati; phylum Pseudomonadota; class Alphaproteobacteria; order Hyphomicrobiales; family Phyllobacteriaceae; genus Mesorhizobium; species Mesorhizobium sp. M0772. The sequence goes on from NZ_JAMYPB010000037.1 coordinate 27,081, forward strand.
GCGAGGATGGCGGCATCGACCGCCTCGTCTCGCTCGCCGCCGCCGGCAGCGACAACCATGTCCATGGTCGTGCAGAGCTCGTCATTGCCCTTGATGCCGGCGTCGTCCAGCGCCATGCCGGCCGCATAGGTGCCGAGCCGCTGCCATGTTTCCATCTGCCGCTGGTCGCCTCGCTTGGCGATCTGCAGGTTCCAGTCGATCTCCGGCAGTGGATGCACGGTGTAGGGCGCAAAGCGCGCGGATTCGAGCACCGGCTGCAGGCCGGGCTGCGCCAGCTTCTGCCAGTGGGTATCCGGACCCTCTCCCAGCGAGGAGACAAGGCCGATACCGGTGATGACGACGTCGCGAGGGCTGCTCATGAGCGGCTTTGTGGGTCAGGCGGCGCAGCCCGTCAAGGCCGCGCGCCAGCCGATATCAGGCGGTCTTGGCGGCGACCAGCGCGTCGATCTTGGCGCACAGGTTCTTCATGACGAAGTAATCGTCGGTCGAAGCCTTGCCGTCATTGACTTCCTGGGTCCACTTTTCCAGCGGCACCTTGATGCCGAATTCCTTGTCGATGGCAAAGACGATATCGAGGAAATCGAGACTGTCGATGCCGAGATCGTCGATCGTGTGGCTCTCGGGAGTGATGGTGTCGATATCGATCTCGCTGGTGTCGGCAATGATCTTGGCGACTTTGTCGAACGTGGTGGACAAGGGCTCTTCCTTCGGTTGCGGGCGGAATCTGTCCGCATCTGGTTTGGGCGCTGTCTAATCGGTTTTTCCCGGCAGGAAAAGGCCTGATGCGCGGGGCGCAGATGGGATGGCCCTCCCGTGAAGACAAGAAGGGCCGCCCGACAAGCCGGTGGCCCTTCCAGTTGACGTTACGTCAGCTTAGTTTTCACGGAGCTTGACCACTGGCTCTCTCAGAACGTGACGCGGCCGAGCACGCGCAAGCCATCGCCCTGCGGCTCGACCACCACCGCTTCGCCCTCGCGCGGCGAGACGCCGGTCAGCGCGACGATGTTTTCGAGATGCGTGACCATGACCAGATTGTCGGAACCGGTGTAGGCGCGGATTTCCTTCATCACCGCGTCGAGCTGCGCGGCCTTCTCGGTCGGATCGCTCCTCAGGAGGTCGAGCGGCGCAAAAAGCTCCGGCTCCGCTTCGAAGGCGATGCGGGCAGTGTCGAGGCAGCGGCAATAGCGGCTGGACAGCACCCGCTCGATGGGGGCGGCGCGGGCGCCGAACAGCGCGCCGATCTTGCTCGCCTGCTGCTTGCCGCGCGCCGATAGATTGACCTGGGTGGCACAGTTGTCGATGACGAAATTGGCGGGGTCGGTGGTGCCGGTGACCAGTGCGTGGCGAAGCAGCACGACATGGCCGCCGTCACGCAGCAGCGCCCAGCCGGCGTCGGTCGCGTGGGCGACGGCGGGAACAGCAAGCAGGAACAGCGACAGCACAAATCGAATCATCGAAACCTTTCCGGGAGCCGGATGCCGGCTCCGGTCATTCTGATATAGGGATCGGAAAGCCGGCACAAAGACAAGCGAAAGGCGAACCCTCGGTTCGCTTCACATTTTCGCCATTTGCTTCTTCGCCAGCTCGATCTTCTGATCGGTGAGCGGGATAGGGATCGTGTAGCCGGCTTCGGTGAAGCCCTGCTTGGCGTTCTCGAAGAATTCGATCGCCTTGAGATATTCCGGCTTGCCCGCGCCATAGCTGGCGCGGTTCCAGTGGACGTCGCCGATATTGTTCTGCTCGAAGGCCCACTGCAGCGGCTGACTTTCGCGCGTAAACACCTTCAGCGCCGCCGTGAACGCCGCTTCGGCGTCGTTGAGATATTTGTCGGTCCGCTGGAGATTGCCGAGATTGAGCAGGCTCATACCGATGCCATTTTGAGCGTTGGCCCAGTCGACCGGCGCGGCCTCGATGGTGAGTATTTCGAGCGCTGCCCGCCGCGCCGCAATCGAATCCTGCAGCGTCTTGGCATCGCCATTGCTCATGCTCAACCAGTGCAGCGTCGAGCCCAGGCCGGCCTGGGCCATTGCCCATTGCCGCGGGTTGGTCTCGCGCTTGTACTCGCGCAACGCATTGCCGTAGGCGTCGACCGCCTCGCTGTAATGCTCGGGCTTGTCGGTGACGCCGCCGAGAAGCTGCAGCGTGTTGCCGAGATTGTAGTAGCTCATCGCCCAGTCCTGCGGGAACTTCCGCCTGACATAGACCTGCCGTGCCGCCTGGAAGGCTGCCGCCGACTGTTCCAGCTTGGCCGCATCACGGGTGCGCTGGCCCAGCGTCTGATAGATCGAGCCGAGATTGTTCTGGGCTGACGCCCAGTCCATCGGGAAGCGCTTGCGGGTAAACACCGTCAGAGCGTCGTCATAGGCAGCAGCAGCTTCTTCGAGCGTAGCCGTGCCCATATCGAAGCGGGCGATACCGCTCAGCGCATTGCCCAGGTTGAGGCGGCTGGTCGCCCAGGACACCGGGAAAGTTTCGCGGGTTCGCACTTCCAGCGCGGCGCGAAACGCGTCGGCCGCCTCGTTGATCTTCGCCTTGTCGTTGAGCTGGATGCCAAGCGTTACAAGCGTGTTGCCGAGATTGTTCTCGACCATCGCCCATTCCACGGGTGCTTTCTCGCGTGTGTATTCCTCAAGCGCCAGCCGGTAGGCTGCTTCCGCCTGGGTGAGATGCTCGCCGGCAGGCTCACGCTCGGAGAGTGCATAGAGCGCGAGGCCTAGATTGTTCTGCGAACCGGCCCAGTCCAACGGCAGCTTGTCGCGCGGACGCTTCTCAAGGGTGGCGCGCGTCGCCGCCACCGCCTCATTGAGACGCTGCGGGTCGCTCTCGCGTTCGCCGATCTTCAGAAGCACGTTGGCCAGGTTGTTCTGCGCCGCGGCCCAGTTGCGGTCGTCCTTCTCGCGCTCGAACACCACCAGCGAATCGCGGAAAATCACCGCTGCTTCTTCGAGATGCGCAGTCTCGGTTTCGCGCTCTCCAATGGTCTGCAGCACCACCGCCATGTTGTTGCGGGTGATTGCCCAGTCGCGATTCTGTTCGCCGTTGGGGATGAAGTTCAAGATGGTGCGATAGGCCTCGATGGAGTGCTGCAGCGCATCGAGGTCGCCGGTGGCGTAGCCATGAGCGTTCAACGCCTCGGCCTCCTGGTTCTTGTAGTTCCAGCGCAGCTTTTCGTCCCACTTCTCGACCAACGAATACGCCTTGGCATAGTCGTTGGCGGCGGATTTGTAGTCGAAGACCAGCGCGGCGGCGTCGGCGCGTTTGGCATAGATGGCGGCGTCGGCGATGCGCTTTTGCCGGAGCAGGTCCTCGGCCTCGTCGACCGCACCGCTGTTTTCCTCGATCCGGCCGACCGCGTCGTCGAGGAATTTGCGCGCCGTCACCATGGCGCCCTGGCCTATGGCCTTGTCGGCGGATGCGACCAGGCGACTGATCTCGGGATCGTCGGTGCGTAATGCGGCGCGCTCGGCCATCATCTTCTTCAGACGCTCGGCCTGGCTGTCCAGCACCTTCTGCAGGTCGTTGGGATCCTCAGGGATCTTTTCCGTGCCGAGCGCCTTGAGCACGCCGTAGAGCGCGTCAAGGGGCACGCCGTCCTGCAGAGAAGCCAACTCCACCTGAGCCCGTTTGGGATCGGGCAGGTCGGAAATGGTCAGCAGCAATTGCCGCCGCTCACCGGTGATCAGCCCGTCGTCGCCGGTCGGTTCCGGCGGCGCGACGCCGAAATAGAGCAGGCGACGCAGACTCTCGCTGACCCAAGGTCGCTGCTTTGCCTTGGTGTCGAGATAGACCTCCTCGGTGACCATGCGCATGACCGAGCCGAATTCCGTGCCTTTCATCGCGGTGAGGTGGCGCAGCAGGGCGGCGGCGTAGGGGCTGTTTTCGCCGGCGGCGCCATCAAGTGCGGGTCGGCCCGGCTCAGCGGCGAAGCCGACCACGGTTCCCAGGCTGGCATTATCCAATGAGGCATCGGCGAGGGCTTTTGCGCCGCGCACCGGTTCCAGCCCGCCGGCGCCGACAGGCTCGGCGGAAGCCGTCGGCCCGCGGCGCACGACCGCCTCCGGCGGAAACGGGTTGGTGCGGCAGGCGTCAAGCAGCACGATCGTCACCGGCACGGCCCTTTTCAGCTCGTCCATGACGGCTGAAATCGGCACCAGCGCCTCACCGGCATTTTTCAGCGACGAGACGTCGGCGTCGACCGGCACCAGATAGTTCTCGCCGCCCGCCTCGATGCCGTGGCCGGAATAATAGATGAAGGCTACGTCGGCGCCTTCGGCGTCCTCGACGAAGCGATCGAGATCGCGCTTCAGCTTGGCGGCATCGCGATCGGTGACGTTGCGGGCGTCGAAGCCGAGGTCGGTCAGCATCTTGGCCATGTCGCGGGCGTCGTTGGCCGGGTTGGCAAGGGCTGCGATGTGTTCGTATTTCGACTGGCCGATGATCAGCGCCACGCCCTTGAGACTTTTGGTCTCGGCGGCCTGGGCCACAGATACGCCAAGGCAAAGCAGTATAGCGACGAAAGCCGCCAGCCACCCCTGTCTGACCAGCCACACTTGTCTGACCAGCCACTCCTGTCTGAAATGACGCTGTTTCGGCGTCGCAACCATTCGCTGTATGTCCGCCCTGATGATCCCAAGCCTGTATAGCGCTGCCACCCGACCATGATCAAATTCAGGCGCCGGGCGGATCGAGGATCAGTTTCTGAAGATCATGGCGATTGCGCTGGAATCCGGGCTCGCCTATCCCTGAAAAATGTCTCCGCTCACCGAAACCGTTCTTTTCGTCTTCAGCCTCGTCGCGCTCGGCTATGTCACCGGGCTCACCGGCTATCTGAAACCGGCCAGCGGGGACGGCATCTCCGAATTCGCCATCAACGTCGCGATGCCGCTGCTGCTGTTTCGGACGATGGTGAATTCGGATTTCCACGGCGTGGCGCCCTGGTCGCTGTGGGGTGCTTATTTCGCGGCGGTTGCAATGACATGGGCCGCCGGCCATCTGGTGACGACACGGATCTTTGGGCGGGACGCGCGCACCGGCATCGTCGGTGGAGTGTCGTCATCCTTCTCGAATGTGGTGTTGCTGGGCATTCCCTTCGTTCTCGGCGTATTCGGGTCCAGCGGATTCGAAGTGCTGTCGCTGCTCGTTTCCGTGCACCTGCCGACCATGATGATGGCTTCGATCATCATGTTCGAGATATTTGGCCGCGGCGGCAGCGAGCCCGTACACCCGCTGCGCATCATCCAGAGCTTTCTGAGAAGACTGTTCACGAACCCGCTGATCATCGGCATCCTGGCCGGGCTGGCATGGCGCCTCACCGGCGCGCCGCTGCCGAACCTTGCGACGCGGCTGGTCGATGCGCTGGCTAACACCGCCGGGCCGGTGGCGCTGTTCGCCATGGGGCTCAGCCTGCGCCGTTTCGGCATTTCCGGTAACATCCGACCGGCGCTGACGCTGTCGACGCTGAAACTGTTCCTGATGCCGGCGCTGGTGCTCGGCCTGGTCTGGCTGTTTGGCCTGCCGCCCTTGACGGCCAAAGTGGCGGTCGTGGTGGCGGCGCTGCCGTCCGGCATCAATTCCTATCTCATCGCCGTGCAGTTCAACACCGGCCAGGCGCTGGCGTCGAACCAGATGACCATCGCCACGGCAAGCGCGGTTGTTACAACCGCCTTTTGGCTGACGGTGGTGGTGCATGTCTTTGGGTAGGCTTGGTCTTCTGTAAGGCTGGTCTTTGGCAAGGCTGGTCTTTGACAAGGCTGCGGCCCAAACTAATTTACATGTGAATTTTCTCTGGCGTTGGGCTGGCCCAAAGCCTATATGCCATCTTGCAATTGCTTGCCGGGCTTGCCCTAGGTAAAGAGCAGTGGCTTCAGCGTGTCGGCTCCGCCGCCATTGTGCACGCTCGTTCAAGAGATCCAGGAAACCGGCCCGTCAGTGCGCCGAACGGAGGCTAGACCATGCTGCAGAAAACCAGCCATTTCATGCGCCAGGCCAATCTCATCAACGGCGAATGGGTGCAGGCCGACAGCGGCCAGACGGTCGACGTCAACAACCCGGCCACCGGTCTCAAGATCGGCACCGTGCCGAAGTCGGGCAAGGCGGAAACCCGCCGCGCCATCGAAGCCGCAAGCGAAGCCTTCAAGACCTGGCGCAAGACGACCGCGCTTGAGCGCTCGAAGCTGTTGCGCAAGCTGCATGACGCGATGATGGACAATCAGGATGTGCTGGCCGAACTGCTCACCATCGAGCAGGGCAAGTCGCTCGCCGAATCCAAGGGCGAGATCGGTTCGGCCGCCGCCTATATCATGTGGTTTGCCGAGGAAGGCCGCCGCACCTATGGCGATGTCGTGCCATCGCCATGGGGCGATCGCCGCATCCTGGTGACCAAGGAGCCGGTCGGCGTCATTGCCGCCATCACGCCGTGGAATTTCCCCTCCTCGATGCTTGCCCGCAAGCTTGGCCCCGCGCTTGCCGCCGGCTGCACCGCCGTGGTCAAGCCGGCCTCGCAGACGCCGTATTCCGGCCTTGCATGGGGCGCGCTCGCCGAGGAGGTCGGCTTCCCAAAGGGCGTCATCAACATCCTGACGGGTGCTGCCGGCGAAATCGGCGACGAGATCTGCGCCAATCCGCTGGTTTCGAAGATCACCTTCACCGGCTCGACCGAGATCGGCAAGCTGCTGATCCAGAAGTCGTCCGTCACCGTCAAGAAGGTCTCGATGGAACTCGGCGGCAACGCGCCGTTCCTCGTCTTCGACGATGCCGACCTCGATCGCGCCGTCGCCGGCGCCATCACCGCCAAATACCGCAATTCAGGCCAGACCTGCGTGTGCACCAACCGCTTCCTGGTGCAGGCCGGCATCTACGACAAGTTTGTCGAGAAGCTGGCCACCGCGAGCAATGCGCTGAAAGTTGGCTCGGGCCTGGAAGAGGGCGTGCAGCAGGGACCGCTGATCGACGTGAAGGCGGTCGAGAAGGTCGAGGAATTCATCGCCGACGCCACGTCGAAGGGTGGCAAGGTCGTTGCCGGCGGCAAGCGCCACGCGCTTGGCGGCTCATTCTTCCAGCCGACCGTCATCGCCGATGCGAAGCCTGACATGCGCTTCATGAAGGAAGAGATTTTTGGCCCGATCGCCCCGGTGTTCAAGTTCGAGACCGAGGAGGAAGCCATTGCACTCGCCAACGACACCGAGTTCGGCCTGGCCGCCTATTTCTACACCGGCGATCTCGGCCGCGCCTTCCGGGTCATGGAAGGCCTGAAATACGGCATGGTCGGCGTCAATGAAGGCCTGATCACCACGCCGGAAGCGCCGTTCGGCGGCGTCAAGGAATCGGGCCTCGGCAAGGAAGGCGGACATCAGGGCATCGAGGATTATCTCGACACCAAATATGTCTGCATTGGCGGCCTCGGCCTCTAAATCATTGACGGGCAGGGCAAGGCAGGCCGCGGGCCGGCCCTTGCCAGACGACATTCAGCCGGACTGGAGCGGTTCAGCGTTTCACGGAAACGCCGAACCGCTCCAGTTCTTTGTTTTTTGCAATTCCGGACGGAAAACCGTTTCACACTTTTCCTGGAATTGCTCTAAGTCGACAGATCGACGAATTAGCATTTGGACATAGCGATGAAGGACGGCGAAGTCTTCGGCACGACGCAGGCAGGCGAACCCGTTCGCCGTTTCACCATCCGGGGCGGCGGCGTCAGCGCCAACATCATCGGGCTCGGCGCAATCATCCAGGATCTGCGGCTCGCCGGCCACGACGCGCCGCTGGTGCTGGGCTACGATCGCTTCGAGCCTTACGAGACCGACCGGGCCTTCTTCGGCGCGGTCGTCGGCCGCTATGCCAACCGCATCCGCGACGGCCGCTTCACCATTGCCGGCCAGCGCTACCAGACCGAGCGCAATTTCCTCGGCAAGCACACGCTGCATGGCGGCTCGGAGGGCTTCTTCCATCGGCCGTGGACGGTTTCGCTGCACGGCCGGGATTTTGTCACCCTGACCCTGCACGATCCCGAGGGCACGATGGGCTTTCCCGGCGCGCTCGACGTCACCTGCACCTACCGGCTGAAGATCCCCGGCACGCTCTCGATGGAACTGACCGCCACTTGCGAGGAGCCGACGCTGTGCAATCTGGCGCAGCATTCCTATTTCAATCTCGACGATGGCGGCGCCGGCGACATTCTCGACCACCGGCTGATGCTGAACGCCGGCGCCTATACGCCTGTCGATGGCGAGATGATCCCGACCGGCGTCGTCAAACCTGTCGACGGCACGCCCTTCGACTTCCGCCAGGCGCGGCCGCTGCGCATGGAAACGGAAGGCGAGCAGCTTCCTTACGACGTCAATTTCTGCCTGGCGTCAGCCCGAGGCCCGCTTCACCAGGTGGCGTGGGCGCAAGGCGCCAATTCCGGCGTCGAGATGGAGGTCTGGACCACAGAGCCTGGCCTGCAGCTCTACACCGGCCAGTATGTCGCGCCAACCTCAGGCGGCCTGGACGGACGGCGCTACAAGGCGTTTTCCGGCTTTTGCCTGGAAGCGCAGACATGGCCCGACGCGCCGAACCGGCCCTATTTCCCACAGGCCACGCTGTGGCCGGGCCAGATCTATCATCAGGTGACGGAATATCGTTTCAGGCTTCCCTAAGGTCTTAGCCCTCGAAAGCGGTTCTTAGAACCTCGAACGGCGCCAGCGCGCCTCGCACCTGCACGACAGCGGCGGCGACGCGATGCGCGCGCTGCACGGCATCCGCCGGGGCATGGCCGGCAAGCCGGGCGGCGAGATAGCCGCCATTGAAGGAATCGCCGGCGCCGGTGGTGTCGACCGGGGTGGCGACATGCTGGGCCGGAACCGGCTGCAGGGCTCCGCCAGTGGCGATCAGCGCGGGTTCCTCGCCATTCTTGACGACGACTTCGCCGACCAGTTTTCCGAACCGCTCGGCGGTCGCTTGCGGTGCCGAATCGCCAAACAGCATCTGCTCGTCGGGAAAGGTCGGCAGCGCGATGTCGGTGACGGCAAGCGCGTCGAGGATCGCGGCTTGCGCCTCCTCGCGGCTCTGCCACAGGCGCGGCCGGTAGTTGGGGTCGAAGGCGACGAGCGAACCGGCAGCCCGCGCCTTGGCCACTTCTGCCAGCAACGTCTTGCGCGCGGCGGCATCCAGAATTGCCAAGGTGATTCCGGAAAAATACACAAGAGCCTGGTTTTCAAGGCTTTTTGCCAAGGCGGCCGGGTCCGAGGCAAGCCGCCTGGCCGCCGCGTCGCTGCGCCAGTAGGTGAAGGCGCGTTCGGCGCCGGTCAAGGTGATGGCGTAGAGGCCGGGCCGCGCCCCTGGGATGACCGGGCTGGCGCCGATGTCGATGCCGTTTTCGGCGAAGAACGAAATCTGGCCCTGCGAGAAGGGATCGTCGCCGAAGGCCGAGACATAGGTCGCCGGCCGCTCGCCGCTCAGCGCATGCAGCGCCCACAACGTGTTGAACGTGTCGCCGGCAAAGCCCATGCGCCAGTTCGGCCCGGCCTGGCCGGACAGCTCGAGCATGCATTCACCGATCGAAGCGACGCCGTCTGCTGCCATGTATCTGTCTCCGGACCAGTTCGCTGCTGTAGCTTTTTGCGGCCGGCAGCGCCATGCTTGGCGGCGGCGGTTTTTTGCGCCAGAAGCGTTTTCCCACAGAAGCGGCGGGACGCGAATTGCTTCCCGAGACGTTATGTCCAGAAGAGGAACCGGTTTGGCATCGATATGGCGTTATCTTCTTGCGGGCGTTGGTCTGGCCGCCTTGCTGGCTGGCATATTGGCGATCGTCTATCTGACCGCGCCGCAGTCGGCGCCGGGCCCCGATGTTTCGCGCTCGAAGAAGACGGCGAACGGCTTGTTTGTCGCCAGCATTCAGCCGGAACGCGGCGTTATCCGGCAAGGCGAACTGCAATCCTGGTTGCTGACCCTGAAGACGGTCAAGGGCGATTCCGTGGAAGGTGCGGCGATCTCGGTGTCCGGCGGCATGCCGCAGCACAATCACGGCTTGCCGACCAGTCCGCAGGCGACCGATTATCTTGGCGAGGGGCGTTACCGCATCGAGGGGCTGAAATTCACCATGAGCGGCGTGTGGCAGTTGCGCTTCGCCATTTCGGCGGCGGCCGGTTCCGACACGGTCGTCTTCAACGTGGTGCTGTGAGCGGATGAACGGCCTGTTGCGCCTTCTGGCATTGGCGGCGGTCGTGCTCGTTGCCGGCTGCGGCAAACCGGATTTTTCCGATGCCGAGAAGAAGACCATCGCTTCGCTGGCGCTGAACACCTTGCCGGCGCTCAAACCCGACACCACCAACCGCTTCGCCGACGTGCCAGCCGCCGCCGCCCTGGGCTCCACTCTGTTCTTCGACCAGGGCATGAGCCGTGACGGTAACGTATCCTGCTCGACCTGCCACAAGATCGACCGGCAGTTCCAGGATGACCTGCCGCAATCCGTCGGTGTCGGCCGCACCAACAGGCGCTCGATGCCGCTGGCCGGCATCGCCCGCAATCCGTGGTTCTTCTGGGATGGGCGGCGCGACAGCCTGTGGGCGCAGGCGCTGACGCCGCTGGAAAATCCGCTCGAGCAGGCGGGAAACCGCGCCGCCTTCGCCCATTACATCCAGAAGCGCTTTGGTGCGCGCTACGAGCGCATCTTCGGGCCACTGCCGGATCTTTCCGCCGTGCCGGCCAACGCCAGCCCGCTTGGCAACGAGGCCGAGCAGGCGGCCTGGAAGGCGATGACCCCAACTCAGGCTGAGGGCGTCAACCGCGTCTTTTCCAATATCGGCAAGGCGATCGCTGCCTTCGAACGGTCGATCGAACCGGCACAGACACGCTTTGACCGCTTTGCCATCGATCTTGTGTCAGGCGCCAAGCCGAAAGCCGACGATGCCTTTTCGCCGGAGGAGATGCTCGGGCTGAAACTGTTCATCGGCAAGGCCAATTGCGTCACCTGCCATAACGGCCCGCGCTTCACCGACAACGCTTTCCACAACACCGGCGTGCCGCCGGTCAGGGATTTGCCATTGGATCGCGGCCGTTTCGATGCGGTGGCCCAGGTTCAGGCCGACCCATTCAACTGCTTCGGCGCCTTCCGCGATGGCGACGCCGGCGCCTGCGGCGAGCTGCGCTTCATCGTCAAGGCAGCACCCGAACTGATGCGTGCCTACAAGACGCCGTCGCTCAGGGGCGCGGCGACACGGCCGCCCTATATGCATGCCGGACAGTTCTCCACGCTGGAGGAGGTGGTGGCGCACTATGCGAAGGCGGAGGCGGCCGTTGAAGGCACCTCCGAAGTGCACCCGTTGCAACTGTCGGATCGCGAACGCGCGGCGCTGGTGGCGTTTTTGAAGACGCTGTCGGACTGAAGAGTCAGCGATCCTTGACCGTCTCCATCGCCACGAAGGTCGAGGTCTGGGCGACGTGGGGGAGCGCCGAGATGCGCTCACCGAGAACACGGCGATAGGCGGCGATGTCGGTGGTACGGACTTTCAGGAGATAATCGAAGCTCGACGCCATCATGTGGCACTGCTCGATCTCCGGCACGGCCTGCACCGCGCGATTGAAAGCATCGAGCGCGGCCGAGCGTGTGTCCGACAGTTTGACCTGGACGAAGGCGACATGGCCTTCGCCCATGCGCTCGCGATCGATGATCGCCTGATAGCCCTTGATATAGCCGTCCTTCTCCAGGCGCTTCACCCGCGCCTGCACCGGCGTCTTCGACAGGCCGACCTTGCCGGCCAGTCCAGACATGGATAGCCGCCCGTCGCGCGCCAGCGCCGACAGGATGTTTTTGTCGATGCGGTCCAATTGGTCTTCTGTCACCGATATCACAGTCCATTTGATAACAATTTAGCTGCAATGATAGACCGCTCCGCCTGCCATGTCGATTTCTTTGGACCGGCTGAAAATGCGGCTCTGTGCTAGCTTGCGCCATTCGGTCCGGCGACCGCCGGCCCGCTCACAGATGCTTGCTCCGCAGGGACCGCCATGCCGCTCGACACCATCCGCCAGCAGATCCGCGCCAACTACCTGCCTGACGAAGACGCGGCTGTGAAGCGGCTAGCTGCGGCGACAGAACTTTCGGCCGATGACCGCAAAGCCGTCTCGGCCCGTGCCGCGGATCTGGTGCGCGCGGTGCGCGGCTCGTCCGACCCGCGGCTGATGGAGGTTTTTCTCTCCGCCTACGGCCTCTCCACCAAGGAAGGAGTGGCGCTCATGTGCCTGGCCGAGGCACTGCTGCGCGTGCCTGACACCGAGACTATGGACGACCTGATCGCCGACAAGATCGCACCGCATGACTGGTCGGCGCATTCGGGCGGTTCGAGCTCGATCTTCGTCAACGCCTCGACCTGGGCGCTGATGCTGACCGGCCGTGTGCTCGACGAGGGCGAGGGCGGCATTGAAGGCACGCTGCGCTCGATGGTTCGCCGGCTGGGCGAACCGGTGATCCGCAAGGCGGTCGCCGCCGCCATGCGCGAAATGGGCGAGCAGTTCGTGCTCGGCCGCACCATTGCGGAAGCCGTCAAGCGCGGCAAGTCGATGATCCAGAAAGGTTATCTCTATTCCTTCGACATGCTGGGCGAGGCGGCCCGCACCGAGGCCGACGCGCTGCGCTACCTCAAGGCCTATGCCGACGCGATCTCCTCGCTGGATTCGGGCTCCAACGGTCCCGATATCCGCCAGAACCACGGCATTTCGGTCAAATTGTCGGCGCTGCATCCGCGCTACGAAGAGGCACAGAAGGAAAAGATGCTGCCGGTGATGGCAGAGCGGCTGCTGTCGCTGGCGCTGGCCGCACGCCATTCGCGCATGGGCCTCAACATCGACGCCGAGGAGGCCGACCGGCTCGACCTGTCGCTCGACGTCATCGAGCGTGTGTTGTCCGAGCCGGAGCTTGCCGGCTGGAATGGCTTTGGCGTCGTCGTCCAGGCCTACGGCCCGCGCGCTGCCTTCACCATCGACTGGCTCTATGCGCTGGCGAAAAAGTACGACCGCAACATCATGGTGCGGCTGGTCAAGGGCGCCTATTGGGACACCGAGATCAAGCGGGCACAGACGCTCGGGCTTTCCGGCTACCCTGTCTTCACCCGCAAGGCCAACACCGATGTTTCCTACATGGCCTGCGCCAGGAAGTTGCTGTCGATGACCGACCGCATCTATCCGCAATTCGCCACGCACAACGCCCATACAGTCGCTGCCGTCCTGTCGATGGCTGACAACCGTGACGCTTTCGAATTCCAGCGCCTGCACGGCATGGGCGAGGCGCTGCATGAGACGGTGCGCCAGGCCGAAGGCACGCGGTGCCGCATCTATGCGCCGGTCGGCGCGCACTCCGACCTCTTGGCCTATCTGGTTCGCCGCCTGCTGGAGAATGGCGCCAACTCCTCCTTCGTCCATCAGCTCACCGACGAGGACGTCGAGCCGGAGGATATTGCGCGCGATCCGCTCGAGACGGTCGAGAGCCAGGGCCCCGCCGCCAATCCGGCAATCGCTCGCCCCGCGGCGATCTTCGGCACTGGGCGGCGCAATTCGAAGGGGTTCGACATTACCGATCCGGTGACGCTGGCGGCGATCGACAATGCCAAGGCGGCCTTTGCCGGACCCGAGCGCTGGCATGCCAAGCCGATCACGCGCGCCGCCGGCTACGGCAAGCAGCGCCCGGTGGTCAATCCGGCAAAGCCTGCCGAGATCGTCGGCACGGTCGCCGAAGCCGCTGCCAAGCAGGTCGCGACCGCGGTGCGCTTCGCGGTGGAGGCGCAGCCGGCCTGGGCAAAACGCCCCGTCGCCGAGCGCGCCGCCATCATCAACCGCGCGGCCGACCTCTATGAGGCCAATGCGGTCGAGTTTTTCGCGCTCGCCACCAGGGAAGCCGGCAAGTCGCTGGCCGACGGCGTGGCCGAAGTGCGCGAAGCCGTCGACTTCCTGCGCTACTACGCTGCCGAAGCGGCCAACAACGAAGCGGGCACCGAGGCGCGCGGCGCGATCGTGTGCATTTCGCCGTGGAATTTCCCGCTCGCCATCTTCACCGGCCAGATCGCGGCAGCGCTCGTCACCGGCAATTCGGTCATCGCCAAGCCGGCCGAACAGACGCCGCTGATCGCCTTCCGCGCCGTCGAACTGCTGCGCGAGGCCGGCGTGCCGGAAGATATCATCCAGCTTCTGCCGGGCGACGGTCCGGCGGTCGGCGGACCGCTGACCGCGGATCCGCGCATTGCCGGCGTCTGTTTCACCGGCTCGACCGAGGTCGCCAAGCTGATCGAGAAACAACTGGCCGAGACGGCTGCGCCGGACGCCATGCTGATTGCCGAGACCGGCGGTCTCAATGCCATGATCGTCGATTCCACCGCTCTGCCCGAACAGGCGGTGCGCGACATACTGGCATCGGCTTTCCAGAGTGCAGGCCAGCGCTGTTCGGCGCTTCGCGTGCTCTACGTGCAGAAGGATGTCGAGAAGAAGATGCTGGAGATGCTGAAGGGCGCCATGGAGGCGCTCACCATCGGCGATCCCTGGCAGATTTCGACCGATGTCGGGCCGGTCATCGATGACGAAGCGCAGGAATCGATCCGCGAGTATTGCACCAAGATGGGGCTGCAGGGCCGGCTGATCGCCAAGCTCGAAGCACCCAAAGATGGCCGCTTCGTTGCGCCGCATGTGGTCCGGGTCAAAGGCATCGAGGAGATGGAGCGCGAAGTGTTCGGCCCGGTGCTGCATGTCGCCAGCTTCGACGCCGACGGGATCGACGCCGTCATCGCCGCCATCAACCGCAAGGGCTATGGCCTGACCTTCGGCCTGCACACCCGCATAGAAGGCCGCGTCCAGCATTTCGTCGACGGCATCCATGCCGGCAACATCTATGTCAACCGCAACCAGATCGGCGCCGTCGTCGGCTCGCAGCCCTTTGGCGGCGAGGGGCTTTCGGGCACCGGGCCGAAGGCCGGCGGGCCGCATTATCTCCGGCGGTTCCGCAAGGGGCCGGAGGCGGGCACGGAGATTGCCGAGGGCCACAAGGTGACGGCGACCGAACTGGCCGACAATCTGCCCGATCCGACGCTTGGCGGCTGGTCGACGCGGCCGGACCGCATCGCCATCTTGAGAAAGCATCTGCGCGGCAAGGGCGCTGCAGCGATCGGCGCTGCAGCCGCCATCGATTTCGGCCAGGTCGACCTGCCCGGACCGACCGGCGAGGCCAACACGCTGTCGCTGTCGCCGCGCGGCCGGGTGCTGTGCCTCGGTCCGGACGCCGAAACGCTGCTTGCCCAGACGATCCAGGCGCTGGCCGCCGGCAATGCGGTGCTGGCCGTGGCGCCGGGCGCGCCGGCAGCACTGTCGGCGCTGACCGGCAAGGGGTTGCCGCTGGCGGCCATAGACGGTCGGCCAGACCCAGTCGAAGCGCGTTCGCTGCGCGTCGATGTCGTCGCCTTCTCGGGCAGGCCCGAGGCGGCGCGGATCGTGCGCAAGGTCATTGCCGACCGCAGCGGGCCGATCGTGCCGCTGGTCAGCGAGGTGCTCAACCCGGCGGCCTATGCGCATGAACGCGCTGTCTGCGTCGACACCACGGCTGCCGGCGGCAATGCCAGCCTGCTCGCGGCGGCCTAGGGGGCTTTTCGCGGCTCGCTTGCCTGCGTCGGGTTGCAAGGGTATGCGCAAGGGACAGAGAGCAACTCGAGCGGGGCAGCCGAACAGATGGAAGACACGTCCCGACCGTTTGAGCTGCCGCGCGTGGCGGTGGTCATCACCTGCTTCAACTATCGGCCGTACGTCGAACAGGCGATCCGCTCGGTGCTTGCGCAGACCTACCGGAATTGGGAATGCGTCATCGTCGACGATGCCTCGACGGACGGCTCGGCCGACCATGTCCAACAGCTTCTAAGGGATATAGAAGACCCGCGCCTGCGCCTGTTGGCGCGCAAGGAGAATGGCGGCCAGACCGCGGGATTCCGCGACGGCTTTGCCGCAACCGACGCGCCCTTCGTCGCGTTTCTCGACGCCGATGACGTGTGGCTGCCGGATTTTCTCCTCGCGCATCTGTCCGCCCACCTCAACACGACGCATTCGGCCGCACTGTCGAGTTCCGATGTGTTCCTTGTCGATGGCGACGGCACCTTGCTGGGCGGTACCTTCCTTGCCTTGCGCAAACCGCGGTCCGGAGCGGATCGCAGTGGCGTCGCCATCGCGCCCGGTGGCCGGCTTGCCGGCATGGCGCCCGGGATCGCCTACGCATCGGAGCATCCGGTAACCTATTTCGCACCTGCGGTGACGGGCTGGCTGTGGTCGCAATGCTCGGCGATCATGTACCGGCGTGGCGCGCTGGAACCGGTATTGTCCTTCCCGTTCAAGGCCAAGGTCGGGACGGATTATCTGACGGCGACACTCGCGCACCAGGCCGGCGGCAGCCTCATCCTGTCAGAAGGTCTCGGCCTCTATCGCCTGCATGGCTCCAACCTGTCCACCGGAACTGCCTTTGCCGGCGGCAATGTGCGGCAAACGCCTGCATACAGGAGCTACAGGAGCGTGTTGGCGGCGGATGCCGCAGACTATTTGCTGGCGAATTCTGCCTGGCTCAGCGATCTCAACGGGCGCAATTTCATACCTGCATTCCTGACGCAGCATGTGCGCCAGTTCCCGGAGTTGGCCGGTGATCCGCGGTTGGCGCGCTACCTGACACGCGGACAGCCCTGGCGGCGGCTGCGCCTGCACATTGCCCAGCGGCTTCGGCGACTGGGCGGCCGGAATTCAACCGGAACATGACGGCATCTGCCCGTCGTCAGATCTCGTCGACGGGTGAAATCTCAATCAGGCCCCTTCGACGACCGAAAAGCCTTCGAACTGCGGATGGCCGAGATAATGCACCTTCGAGGTGCCGGTGTTGCGATGGGCGGCGCGAAAATTCTCGGATTTGGTCCAGGCGACGAAATCCTCATGGCTTGCCCACACCGTGTGCGAGGCAAACAGCGTGTAACCCTCGGCCTCGTTGACCGGGCCGCGCAGCAAGCGGAATTCCCTGAAGCCTTTCATCTCCGAGAGGCTCGAATCGCGGTTCTTCCAGACATCCTCGAAGGCGGTCTCCGAGCCGTTCTGGACCTTGAAGCGGTTCATGGCGATGTACATTGGGCTTCCTCTTGAATTGATGGACGATTTGGCGAAGGTCTGCGAGCTGGTTAAAACGGACCGATCCGCGCCCTGAACACCCAACTTGATAATCCGGTCTCGGGTGGAATGGGCGGGAACGGGGCTTGCTGGCGCACCAGTTTCAAAGCGAATTGGTCTAGCTCGGCAGACCCTGAACTTTCGACAAGCTGCAAGTCGCTGACGCTGCCGTCGGCCATGACGACGAAATAGACCCTGGCATTGTTGCGAGCCTTGGCTTGAACCGCCTTCGAAACGTGGCGGTTGGCGCGGACAAGCTTGTTCTGTACTTCAACGCTGTAGCCGGACTCCATCGAATTGCCCGCCGCGCTCTGTTTTCCGCCTTTGCTGGCAACCGCCGTTGCCTCGCGCTCCTCGCCATCTGCCGTGCCGCCAGTCTCTCCCGATATTGGTGCGCCCGATATTGATGTACTTGGCCTCGGGCTTGGGACTGGTGGCCTCGCGGCAGGCAATTCAACGGCAGGCTCATTGGCGGGAGACGCCTCCGAACTCTGCGTTTGAACCGGTGACGGTGCAGGCGTCTCACCCTCTGGGGCGACACTTTGATCATCCGGGATGGCGGCCGTTGGTGCATCCGGAGCGACGGTTGCCTGCTTGGCAGCTTCCGGCGCAGATTTGGGCGCCGCCGGCTCCTCTACGGCTTGAGGCGCCCCGGTTTGGGGCGTGGGTTGGACGGGGTTGGCCGGCTGCGGATCGGTTACCAGGGTAACATCCACCGCGTCGGGTACCGGGTTTTGCAAAGCGGTGCCGAGGACGTCTGCGCCTGATCGATCGGCGCCTTCGGCCTGTATTGCCTTCCCGGTATCAAATGTCCCGGCGGGTGCGACCATGAACGCCGCTGCGGCAGCGGCATGGAGCAGGCAGGACGCGACGATCGCCACAGTCCATTTGCGGTCCGCGGCCGCCGGCTGTACGAGCTCGTCCATTGTTATCGCCGGTTCGTTGCCGGCGTCGGGGAGGGGGGTGATGTCCTGCATGGTTCGCGGCGAGACCTGCCGCGAGCGCGGCGGGATTGTCAAATCAAGATCGGTTGCCGGCCATAACGGCGGAGCTGCGACGGGTCGTGTCGCATTGTCGTGCAGGAAGGCGCGATGCAGACCCACCTCAAACGCCGAATGCGATACCGGTCTTGGTCTGCGTCTTCAGGCCGCGCATGCAGGCGCCCGGTTCGACGCCGGCGCATTCGGTGGCGCTGTTGATCAGCACGCGGCTGAGTTTGGTGCAGTCGGTGCCGGCGAGGTCGAAGCGGATCACCTTGGTCTTGCCGGCCGGCAGGTCCTTGAAGTCGAGCACGCTCAGGCGGTCGACAATGCCGGCCTCGTTGAACAGCGCGATTTCGAATGCCGCCTTGGAAAGATCGGCGCCGAGCGCATTGTTGACGACGAAGGTCAGGCGGCAACCCTTTTCGGAGGGCTGCGCGGCATTTGAGCTCGAGGCTGAGTTGCGGAGCCGGCGCGGACTGAGCCCACGCCGGCATCAAGCCAAGCGACATCGCCAGCGTCGAGGTCAGGAGCCGAAGCGATGCCGTCAAACTTGTCATGGGTGTCAGCCTCCAAAGCGCATGGTTGCGGCCAGCTTCAGCGTGATGCCGGGTTCATAGATGACGGCGGTGGTGCCGCCGTTCAGCGGGTTGGTGTATTTGACGTCGAACAAATTGTCGGCGCGGAAGTCCACCTTCAGATTGCCGGTGGCCTGGTAACTGGCGAAGGCGTTGACCAGAGTATAATCCTTGGCTACGGGGTTGCCCTTCGGCTTGCCGTTGTACTGCACCTCGCCGCCGACGGTCAGCTTGTCCTGAAGGAAGCGGAAGCCGAGCTGCCCGGTGACCTGCGAGGACGGGATGGTGGCAAGGTCGGCGCGCTCACCTTCATCGGAGATGGTGTGGCCGTTGGTGATCGAGGCGGAGAGCCCGGCATAACCCCAGGCGGCATCGTAGACGCTTTCCAGTTCGAAGCCGTTTATCTTGGCCTGGGCGACGTTCTGGTACTGGAAGCAGATCGGAATGCCGGGGCCGAACGGGCAGCCGCTGGTCGGGTCGAATGCCGACAGTGTGACGCCTTCGATGTAGTCGTCGACATCGTTGTGGAAGTAGGCGGCCTTGAGCCGGAACGCGTCGCCGGCCTCGATAAGGTCGTTCAGCTTGTAGTTGACGCCGAACTCGGTGGTCTTGCCGGTTTCAGGCCGCAGGTTTGGGTTGGGCAGGAACGGGAAGGTGACGCCTGCCGGATGGTTGCCGCTGATCAGCGTTTCGGTCAGCGAGGGTGAGCGATAGCCTTCGGCGTAGGTGCCATAGAACTGCAGGCCCGCCAGGCTGGCGCTTTCGAAGGGCGTGACACCAACGGTGATGCGCGGCGACAGACGATCACCTGACGTTCCATTGTCGGAATCCTCCAGGCTGTAATTGTCGTAACGCAGCCCGGCAATGACCTCGAGCCAGTCCCAGGTGAGCTTGTCCTGGATGTAGGCGCCCGAAACACTACGCTTGCCCGATGGGGTGTAGAAGCTGTCGCCGCCGGCGGTGCCGCCGGTCTCGACATCGTCACCCACCCAGTCGCCGCCATAGGTCAATTCGTGCGCACCACCGGCTGTTTCGAAGCGCGACGTGTTCCAGATGTCGACGCCGGCCGTGCCAACGTCGAAGGTCGAGGTCGAACCGACGGGCAGCAGCACGGGAAGGCCGGTCGACGGATCGAAGCGGTTCTGCGGGACCAGCGTGGTGAGGTCGAGATTGGTCTTGTTGTAGGAGGCGTTGATGTGGAGATCGAGCCAGCTCCTGGCGTCGTCAGTGATGTTGTAGCGGGCGGTGAAGGTGTTCGACTTCAGGTCGACGTCGTTGGCCGGCACGCCGCCGCTGGTTTCCGTCCAGCCGTCGCTCGAGCCGACCCAGCCGAGCTTCAATTCGCTGTTCTCGCTCGGGCGGATTGTGGTCTTGAGCAGGCCGCTCAGCACGTCGAAACCGGTACCGGCGACGGTGTCGCCGCTGCCATTCTTGTAGTCGCCGTAGTCGCGGTAGACGATGTTGCCCAGCACATCCAAATCGTCGTTGAATTTGTAGGCGCCGCTGGCGCTGGTGGTCCAGCCCTTGCCGTTGCCTTCATAGCGCCCGGTGACGGAGCCGGCCCAGGTTTCGCCCGGCCTGAGGAAATCCACCGCATCCTTGGTGTCGAAGAAGACGACGCCGCCAATGGCGCCGGAGCCATAGGTGTTGGCTACCGGTCCGCGGATGACATCGACGGATTTGATGAGCTCGGGATCGACATAGAAGGTCGACTGCGTGCCGTGGTCGGAGCGCTGGAAATTCTGCCTGGCGCCGTCGACGATGACGGCGACGCGACCGAAATCCTGCAGGCCGCGGATGTTGATGCTGGAGCTGACGCGTCGCGCATCGGCCTGCACGGCGACACCAGGCACACCGAGCAGCATTTCGCTCGGCGTCGTCGCCATACGGCGGTCGAGCTGTTCCTGGTCGACATGGCTGGCCGAGGCCAGCGATTCGATTGCCGTCTCGCCGGTGCGGCTGATGACGAGGATCTTGTCCAGCAGGGTCGCGCCGGCGGGCGCCGGCTTGGTGTCCTCGGTTTTCCTGGTCTGGTCGGCCTGGTCAGCGGCCGGCTGAGCGCTGGCCGGCGATGTCAGCAGCGCGATCGTCGCTGCCCCCGCAAGCAAGGCTGCCATTGCCTTTGCCATAGGCCGATGCACCGGATCGGCGTTCGCCAGACCCAGTCGTCCACAATTTCCCAAGCCCATGCCCCAACTCCAAAATTCCAGGTTCGATGCTGGCTGGCTTGGTGCTCGCTGGCATTTTTCATTCTGTCCGGCGTCTTAAATGTTGACTCATTTGGTCCGGTATTGCACTGACTAATAAACATGATCATTCAAGTCAAGAAATGAATCGGCATTTTTGCAACGCCTGGCCAGTTGCCCGGCACAGGAAAGGGATCGAAAGAGATGAACACCCACAATCCCAACGACTTCCGTTACCGCGTCCGCCGTTCCGAGGAGACGCCGACCCGCTTCGACCGGGTGCCGCTGGCGGTGCGGACGCTGTCCTCCAACACGCTGTTCCAGGGCGAGCACGAGATCGGCATCGAGCACCATGGCGCGCTCTATCGGCTGAAGATCACCCGCCAGGGCAAGCTCATCCTCAACAAGTGACGAAACGACCAAACACGGCAGACAGGTAAGCAGGACATGGACCAGCGCGCAAAACCCGCCCCGCATGAAATCCGGCGGGCGCGGGCAGACAATCCGAAAGCGCGCGAGCGCGATCTTGCCGCCGAGCTCGGTATTTCCGAGGCCGAGCTGGTGGCCGCGCATTGCGGCGACGGCGTCGTGCGCGTCGAGCCCAGGGTCAACGATCTTCTGACCGGCCTCGACGCCGTCGGCGAAGTGATGGCGCTGACCCGCAACGAAAGCGCGGTGCACGAGAAGATCGGCGTCTACGACAAGGTTGTCACAGGCACGCACAACGCCATGGTGCTGGGCGAAAACATCGACCTGCGCATTTTTCCCAAAGTCTGGGCGCATGGCTTTGCCGTGGAAAAGCGCGACGGCGGCGATATCCGCCGCAGCCTGCAATTCTTCGACGCGGCCGGCGATGCGGTGCACAAGGTGCATCTGCGGCCGGCTTCCAATCTCTATGCCTACCAGAAGCTCGTGGCCGCACTCGAATCGCCGAACCAGGAGGCGACCGTGTCTATCGCAGGCCTGGCCGACGACGACGCGGAGACGTCGGGCATTGCCGCAGACATCGATGATCTGCGCGACCGCTGGAGCCGGCTGACCGACGTGCATCAGTTCTTTGGCATGTTGAAAACGCTGAAGCTCACCCGCCGCCAGGCCGTGCGCATGGTCGGCCAGGACTATGCCTGGCTGCTCGACAATGACGCCATCGGCGCCATGTTCCACCATGCCGCCGCCGACGGCATGCCGATCATGTGTTTTGTCGGAAACCGAGGCTGCATCCAGATCCATTCCGGTCCCGTCAAGTCGATCAGGCCGATGGGGCCGTGGATCAACGTGATGGACGAGACGTTCCACCTGCATCTGCGCACCGACCACATCCAGGAGGTGTGGGCGGTGCGCAAACCGACCAAGGACGGTCATGTCACCTCGCTCGAAGCCTATGGCGCCGACGGCAAGATGATCATCCAGTTCTTCGGCAAGCGCCATGAAGGCGAGGGCGAGCGCGACGACTGGCGGTTCCTTGCCGAGAACCTGCCGCGCATTCCAAGCCCGACCGCAGCCTGAGGAAACGACGATGATTTCACTGTTCAGGATGCTTGCCGCGGCCATGGGCCTGTCGCTGTTTATTGCCGCCCCAGTGCCGGCCAGCGAGAACGTGGCCGTGTTTGCCGACACGTCGCGGATCGTGGCGATCGGCGGTTCGATCACCGAGATCGTCTACGCGCTTGGCGAGGAAGGTCATCTCGTCGCCCGCGATTCGACCAGCCGCTACCCCGCCGCCGCGGTCGCGCTGCCCGACGTCGGCTATATGCGCCAGCTGTCGCCGGAAGGCGTGTTGTCGGTCAATCCTTCGGGCATTCTGGCGCTGCATGGCAGTGGGCCGAAGGAAGCGGTCGATGTGCTGAAAAAGTCGAGCGTTCCGTTCATCGACGTGCCCGAGCATTACAGCCATGACGGCATCCTGGAAAAGATCCGCATCGTCGGCAAGGCGCTCGGCGTCGACGCCAAGGCCGAGACGCTGGTGGCTGAGACCGATGCCAAGCTGAAGGCGGCCGAGAAGCAGACGGCGTCGATCAAGCAGCGCAAGCGCGTCCTGTTCGTGCTGTCGATCCAGGGCGGCAAGATCCTGGCCGCCGGCACCGACACCGCCGGCGACGGCATCATCAAGCTCGCCGGTGCGGTCAACGCCGTTGAAGGTTTTTCCGGCTACAAGCAGATGTCCGACGAGGCCATCGTAACCGCCAGGCCGGACGTGATCCTGGCGATGAAAAATGCCGGACCGCCGATTGCGGAGGCCGAGCTGTTCGCCATCCCGTCGATCACCTCGACGCCGGCGGGTGAAGGCCGCAAACTGATCCTGATGGATGGCAGCTATCTGCTCGGCTTCGGGCCGCGCACGGCCGATGCCATCCACGATCTGGCCGCCTCGCTCTATCGCAGCCAGGTCACGGACTGAGCCGATGGTGGATCAGTCGATCACCGGCGCGGCGGGCAAGGTGGCCGAGGGCGATCGTTCCGGGCGCGCTCGCCTGGTTATTGTGCTCCTGTGTGTGGCGCTTGCCCTTTCGATGTTCCTGTCGCTGAGGTCGGGCGCTTCCGATGCATCGGCCGTTGCTGTCATTCGTGACTGGCTGACCGGCACCATGCCGGACGACGCCGCGCTTGGTGCCCGCGACCGGCTGATCGTCTACGATATCCGCATGCCGCGCGTACTTCTCGGTGTGCTCATCGGGGCGGCACTGGCCGTATCGGGTGCGGTCATGCAAGGCCTGTTTCGCAACCCGCTCGCCGATCCCGGCCTGATCGGCGTTTCCGCCGGGTCGAGCCTCGGCGCGGTCGCCGTCATCGTGCTCGGCACGACGTGGCTGGCGCCGCTCACTCTGGCGCTCGGCGGGCTGGCCTTGCCGCTCGCCGCTTTCTGCGGCGGCCTTGCGGTCACGCTGGTGCTCTACCGCGTCGCCACGCGGCAGGGTCGCACATCGGTTGCCACCATGCTGCTTGCCGGCATTGCGCTCGCAGCCCTTGCCATGGCGCTGACCGGTATCCTGATTTTCATGGCCGACGACCGGCAGTTGCGCGACCTGACCTTCTGGCAGCTGGGCTCGCTTGGCGGCGCGACCTGGCCGAAGATCGCTTCCGTCGGGCCGATCATCATCCTGGCGCTTGCGGCAATGCCGTTCCTGGCCAAAGGCCTCAACGCCCTGGCGCTCGGCGAGGCGACGGCCGGACATCTCGGCATCCCGGTACAGCGGCTGAAATACACCGCGATCGTCGGCGTCTCGGCAGCGGTCGGCGCCTCTGTCGCAGTCAGCGGAGGCATCGGTTTTGTCGGCATCGTCGTGCCGCATCTGCTGCGGCTGCTGATCGGTCCGGACAATCGCTATCTCTTGCCGGCATCGGCGCTGCTCGGCGCCTCCATGCTGCTGATCGCCGATGCCGTTGCCCGCGTCATCGTGGCGCCGGCCGAATTGCCAATCGGCATCGTCACGGCGATCGCCGGCGCGCCGTTCTTCCTCTGGATCCTGCTGCGCAAGCGCGGCGTAATCGACTTGTGAGGCGGCATGATCGAAGCACGCGATGTCTCGGTGGCGATCGGCGGCAAGCGCATCGTCGCTAATGTCGATTTTGTCGCACGGCCGGGCGAGATCGCCGCCATCGTCGGACCGAACGGCTCGGGCAAGACGACTTTCTTGAAGGCGTTGTCGGGCGATCTGGCGTTTACGGGGACAGTGGCCGTCAACGGGCGCGACCTCTCCGCGATGAGGCCGGTGGAGGCCGCCACCGTGCGTGCCGTGCTGCCGCAGGCCGCGACGCTGTCCTTTCCCTTCACCGTGCACGAAGTGGTCAGGCTCGGCCTTATCGGCGGCCGTTCCGGCGTTCTGCCGGGCGAAGATGATCGTCTGCCCGAGCGGGCGCTGGCGCGGGTCGACCTCGACGGCTTTGCCGGCCGCTTCTATCAGGAGCTTTCGGGCGGCGAACAACAGCGTGTGCAGCTGGCGCGCGTGCTGTGCCAGGTCTGGGCGCCGGTGCTGGACGGCAAGCCGCGCTATCTCTATCTCGACGAGCCGGTCTCCAGCCTCGATATCAAGCACCAGCTGATCATCATGAACATCGCCCGCGATTTCGCCCGGCGCGGCGGCGGTGTGATCGCCATCCTGCACGACCTCAATCTGACGGCCATGTATGCCGACCGGATTTTCGTCATGCATCGCGGCCGGCTCGCCGCCGACGGTTCACCGCAGGAGGTGCTGAGCGACGATCTGATCGAAAAGGTGTTCGATTGTCGGCTAAGGGTCGGTGTGTTGCCGGCGGCGAACATGCCGTTCGTCTTGCCGCAGTCAGCCGCCTAAAGCGCGTCGCGTTTGAACGGACTCAGGCGACGCGCTTTAGGTCTTTGTCTTTATGCATGTCGTTGTCTCAAAACCGGGGCCACTTTTGAGCGACATGCACTAGAAAACTCAGGCGGCCGGAGCTCGCTGGACCAGCATGTCGATGCCGAGCAAATGACGCACATTCGGGCGCGCCGCCACCATATCGGCGATAGTGTAGCGGGAGAGTACGGCAAAGAAGGCGTTGAGCGCCTCGCGCAGCGCCGAATTCAGCTGGCAGCTGTCGACCAGCGGGCATTCGGCGGCGTCGTTTTCGAAGCACTCGGCCATGGCGAAGCTCTCTTCGGTCACCCGTACGACGTCGAACAGGCTGATCTGCTCGGCGGGGCGGCCGATTCTCACGCCGCCATTCCTGCCGCGCACCGTCTCGACTAGGCCATGCTCGACCAGCGGCTGCAGGATCTTGAACAGGAAAAGCTCCGACACCGAATAGGCGGCCGCAATCTCGGGGATGCGGCTCAGGCGATCGTTGTTGGCGGCGCAATACATCAGGATGCGCATGGCGTAGTTGGTCTGGCGCGTCAGCCGCATTTCATTCCTCACCCGAGTCCTGGCGCGTTGGAACTGCACCAGATTTTAGATTGTGCTGGTGCGGCTTTCTCACCCGGAGTTTCGGATTCGCCCACACTGGCCTGATCGGAATATGGCCTATACCTTGGAACAATTCCAGACTGGGATTGCATGATAGATGAACATTCTTGTCAACTTTGCGTGCGAAACCGGCAATTCCCGGACGAAATCGGCCCATCCGATCATGCTACGGGCCCAAACACCCCCTAAATAGCCCATGCCAGATAGCCAAGAGATCGATGAGGAGCGGCGTATCATGTCCCAATCGGCTTCGTCCCTGGCGCCTGGCGGTTTTGATGCCGAGACGGGCGCCAAGCTTTTCGCGTTGCGGCGGACAAAGTTCCTCGCCACGGCTGCGCTGGTGCTTTGCGTCGTGGTTTTTGCCGTGGCCAAATCGTTCGAGGCCAAGTATCCGTGGCTGGGCTTCGTGGCGGCCTTCGCGGAGGCGGCGACCATTGGCGGCCTGGCCGACTGGTACGCGGTGGTGGCGCTGTTCAAGCGGCCGCTGGGCCTGCCGATCCCGCACACCGCCATCATCCCAGCGAACCAGAACCGCATCGCCGATAATCTGGGCCGCTTCATCGAGGTCAATTTTCTGGCGCCGGAGCCGGTGCGCGAAAAGCTGGCCGAGGTTGATTTTGCAGCACTCGTCGCCGACTGGCTGACTGACGCCGAACGCTCTGCCGGCCTGTCGCGCTTCGTCGTGCGGTTGGTGCCGCAGACGCTTGCGGCGATCGAGCAATCCGGCCTGCGCGGCTTCGTCACCAGCCGCATGCTGGAGCAGATCGACAAGGTGCCGCTGGCGCCGCTGGCCGCCGAATTGCTGTCGGCGCTCACCGACGACCGCCGCCACCAGAAACTGTTCGACGAATTCACCAGGGTGATTGGCCGGTTCCTGAACGACGAGGAAGCGCTGGCGACCATGCGCGAAAAGATCCGCGAGGAATTGCCGTCGCTGTTCAACCTGTTCAGAGCCGACGCCTATCTGCTGAAGAAGATCGTCGCTTCCGCCGGTTCGCTGCTTGACGAGGTGCGGGCCGATCCCGACCATCCGATGCGCGCCGAATTCGACCGTTTCGCGCACAGCTTCATCGAGCGGCTCAGAACCTCGAAGCAATACGCCAAACGGGCCGAGAAGCTGAAGCGCGATTTCCTGGCGCGGCCGGAAGTGAAGTCGCTCGCCGGCGACATGTGGCAGAGCCTCAGCCTGTTCATCGAACAGGACGCCAAGGCGGAGAATTCGATTGTTCGCGCGCATCTCGCCAACATGTTCGTCGAGGTCGGCCGCCATCTCTCAGGCGATCCGCAGATCAGGGCCGACATGAACCAGGGCTTTGTCGTGGCGCTGTCGTCATTCGTCGAGAGCCAGAAGAGCGGTGTGTCGACGTTCATCGCCGATCAGGTCAAGCGCTGGGACCTTGCCCAGCTGACGAGGCTGATCGAGATGAACATCGGCAGGGACCTGCAATATATCCGCTTCAATGGCATGATTATCGGCGGCCTGGCCGGTCTCGTGCTCTACACGGCGGAGAGGCTGTTTCTCGCTGGCTGATGCTGCATTTGCCGCTGAATTGCTTGGGCGTCCGAATGGACACACGGCGCGCGAGTGCTATTGTCCAGAACAGAACAGTTCACCGTTTCAAGGAAACGGCGACCTGCTCTAACTCTTTGTTTTGACGCAATTCCTGACGGAAAACCGTTTCACACTTTTCCTGGAATTGCTCGAGGTTCAGCATTTGCGACAACTGGGGAGCACGAGCAATGGCCAAACAACCCGACTCCGATTCGTTCCTGGACATGTTCAGCCGGTTCGGCCGTGACCTGAAGGTGCCGAATGTCGAGGCGATCCTCGCGCATCACCGCAAGAACCTCGAGGCGCTGGAAAGATCGGCGCGGGCGGGAGCTGCCGGCGCGACCTCATTGTTGTCCAGACAGCGCGAGATGCTGCAGGACACGCTGCGTGAAGTCAGCGACATGGCGCAGAGCTACAAGGCGCCGGGCAATCCCCAGGAACTGATGACAAAACAGGCGGAGTTCGCCAGGAAATCCTTCGAAGCCGCCCTGAAAAATGCCGGCGAAGTGGCCGAGCTGGTCAAGAAATCCGGCACCGAATCGATCGAAATCCTGCGCAGCCGCATCAAGGAAGCGATGGAGGAAATCCGCTCGGGCTATGACAAGAAGTGACTCTCAACGCAACCATGAGAGGAGTGGGCCGGTTGCGGCGCATGAGCATGGACGAGGGACGCTGTTTGGCGGAAAATGGCGGAACGGAATCGCAACGGGCGAATTGACAGGAGCCGTCCGTTCGTGGTCCGAGGCACTGGGAGCCACCGGGAAAGCAGGAATGACGGAACTACGGCCGAAAACGCCGCCGACCTTCGAGCAGTTAAGGGCGATGGCCGGGCAGGAGCTCGGCGTGTCGGAATGGACGACCGTCGACCAGAACCGCATCAACCAGTTTGCCGAATGCACAGGCGACCATCAGTGGATCCACGTCGATCCGGAGCGGGCGAAGCGGCAGAGCCCATTTCGAACCACGATCGCGCATGGCTATCTGACGCTGTCGATCATCGGCGCGCTGGCGCTGGGCATGGGCATCGTCCCCGAAAACACGCAAGCCGCCTTCAATTACGGCTTCGACAAGGTGCGGTTCCTGGCGCCCGTCAGGGTCGGCGCACGCATCCGGCTGCGCACGACGCTGTTGTCGGTGGAGGACAAGGGGCCGGGCCAGTATCTGATGAAGGCCGCCAATACGGTCGAGATCGAGGGCGAACAGAGGCCGGCGCTGACCGCCGAAACGCTGGTCATGCTTTATGAGCGGCGCAAGCGGGCGGGAGCGTAAGCTCCCTATCTTCGGTCATGATGGCTGTTGCCGCACCGACAGCCTGCCGCCGGCGCGGGTCGAGAGCAGTGCCAGCAACAGCGCAGCCACCGCCAGGACCGTTGCCGTCTGAAAGGTAACCTGCATGCCGTGCGCGGCTGCCGCTGAGGTCAGCATGTCCTGGCTTTGCCGTTCTCCCGTCGAGGCAGCCGCAAAAATGGCGCCCATAAGCGATGCGCCGGTGATCAGGCCGAGATTGCGCGACAGATTGAGCAGGCCGGACACCACGCCGCGCTCGCCGGCAGCGACACCGCTCATGACGGCGGCATTGTTGGATGTCTGGAACAGGGCGTACCCGAAGCAGGTGACGGCGATCGGCACGATATAGCTGGCAATGCCGAGTTTTGTTGCGGCGAGCGACAACAATGAGGTTCCGACGGCAAGACTGAACAGTCCGACGGCCATCATCCTGTGCGCGCCGAAGCGATCGGTGAGGCGGCCGGCGACGAGCGCCGAGAGCGCGGAGACCAGCGGACCTGTCGACAGGACCACGCCGACCATCGCAGCACTGAGCCCCAGCGCTCGCGACAGATAGAATGGAGCGACCACCAGGGTCGCCATCATCACTGTGGCGACAACGAGGTTCGTGGCGAGGCTGGCGCTGAGCCGGATGTCGTACAACCGGGCAAGCCGGATCAAGGGACTTTTCGCCTTCGTCTGCGCGACGCCGAACAGAACGACGCCGATGCCGGCGGCAACCAGCAGGCCGGTGTTGAGGGCGCCGAAATGGCCGTGGCCGAGCGTCATGGCCAGTGCATAGGCGGCGAGCGTCAGGCCTAGCAAGACCGTCCCGATCGCGTCGAACCCGCCTTGAACGCCCGCAGCCTTGCCGCGGGCAGGCAGGGCCAGCCAGGCGAGGGCAAAGGTCAGGAGGCCGAGCGGCACATTGACGAGGAAGATCGCCCGCCAGCCAAAGCCGGCGATCAGCAAGCCGCCGAGCGAGGGTCCGAGCGTCGTGCCGATCGCCGACATGGCGCCGAGCAGGCCCATGGCGCTGCCGGTTCTCTCCTTGGTCACGGTCTC
Organism: Mesorhizobium sp. M0772; assembly: GCF_040320135.1. NCBI lineage: Bacteria > Pseudomonadati > Pseudomonadota > Alphaproteobacteria > Hyphomicrobiales > Phyllobacteriaceae > Mesorhizobium > Mesorhizobium sp. M0772. The sequence continues at coordinate 56,772 of NZ_JAMYPB010000037.1, forward strand.
CGCGACAAAGGCCAGCGTCAACGCCATCATCAGCGCGGCACCCAGCCCTTGCACGGCGCGCGCCGCGACCAGCAGCCAGAGCGTGGGCGCCAGGCCGCAGAGCACCGAAGCCAGCGTGAACAGCGCGATGCCGCCGAGCAGCAACGGCCGGCGGCCGACCATATCGGCCAGTCGGCCAGCGCTGACGATCAGGGCCGTGATGGCGAGCAGATAGGCGAGAACCACCCATTGCACGGACTGGAACGACGCACCGAACGCCTGCATCAGGGTAGGCAGTCCGACGCTGGCAATGCTGGTTCCAAGCGACGACAGCAGCGTGGCGAACGACAGGCTGGCCAATGCCAAGACAGGAGAGTGGGCCAGGCCTGCGGACCGGGTTTTCTGCGGCGCCGATGCGCACTCGTTCTGCTCGGCAGTTGCCATGGCGATTTCCTCCTTGTCAGTCCCGCAACCGAGATCTAGTCGTCGGGGTGGAATGGCGGAAGGCGCAGCATTTGCATCTTATTCGTGCGCCAAACGCCATGGCATGTGCTACAATCCGCCGATGGCATCGCCCGATCTCAATCTGCTGTTCGCGCTCGACGTTTTGCTCGCCGAAGGCAGCGTGGCGCGCGCCGCCAGCCGGCTACGGCTCAGCCCGTCGGCGATGAGCCGCACGCTGGCGCGGCTGCGGGAAGCGACCGGTGATCCGCTGCTGGTCCGCGCCGGCCGCGGCCTGGTCCCGACGCCGCGCGCGGAGGCATTGCGGCAGCAGGCCGGCCGTGTCGTCCAGGAAGCGGAAATGCTGCTGCGCCCTGCCAGGCCTCTCGATCTCGCGAAGCTGGAACAGATCTTCACGCTGCGCACCAATGAAGGGTTCGTCGAGGAATTCGGGCCGCGTCTTGTCGCCCGCATCCAGGCCGAGGCGCCGGGCGTGCGGCTGCGCTTTGCGCCGAAAGCCGACAAGGATGTCGCCTCATTGCGCGACGCCGACATCGACCTCGAAATCGGCGTTGCCGGCGAGGCCGGACCTGAAGTGCTGATACAGGCGCTGTTTCGCGACCGCTTCGTCGGTGCTGTGCGAGCCGGCCACCCTTTGAGCGAAGGCGCGGTAACGCCTGAACGCTACGCGGCCGGCCGCCACATCAGCGTTTCACGGCGGGGTCGGGAAAGAGGGCCGATCGATCAGACTTTGGCGCTGCTCGGCCTGCAGCGAACCGTGGCGTGCATGGTCTCCGGCTTTTCGGCTGCACTCTCCATGGCGCGCGCTTCGGACCTTATTGCCAGCGTGCCCGAACGGCACACGCAAGGCGCACGCGCCGGCATGGTCAGCTTTCTGCTGCCGGTTGCCACGGTGGAGGTCACCATCTCGATGCTCTGGCATCCACGGCTCGATGCCGATCCGGCGCAACGCTGGCTGCGAGATTGCATTCGGGAGGTCTGCGCGGCCTCCCGCTGAGCGCTCAGCGCGCCATTGCCGCCTTGAGCACCCTGAAAATCCGCTCGTCTTGGCATTGGGCAACGTTGAAGCGCAGGAACCGGCTGGCGGTTCCCGACAGGCTGAATGCATTGCCGGGCGCCAGCACGATGTTGTCGGCCAGCGCGCGGCGTGCCATTTCAGCCGCGTCCACGCCATCCGGCAGGCTGCACCATAGGAACAAGCCGGCCGGTTGGTCGATCCAGGGCGTGATGCCGATCGCCTTCAGGCGCGCGCCCGTCTCGCCCATGGCGCGGGAAAGCCGCGCGCGCAGCAATTCCATGTGCTTGCGGTAGCTGCCGTCCCTAAGCAGCGTCAGCACCAGTTCGGCCGCCAGCCGGCCGCCGCCGAAGGTGGTGGCAATCTTGAGGTCGGTGAGTTGCTCGATCCAGTCGCGCGGTGCCGCGATGAAGCCGCAGCGAACCGATGCCGATAGCGTCTTGGAGAAGCTGCCGATATGGACGACGCGGTTGAGGCCGTCGAACGCCGCCAGCCGGGGCGCGGGGCTGTGCTCGAAATCGGCGAAGATATCGTCCTCGATGATGGTCAGGTCCGACTGGTCGGCGAGTTTCAGCAGCCGGTGCGCGGTGACCGGCGACAGGATCGCGCCGGTCGGGTTGTGGATGGCGGAATTGGTGATGTAGAGGCGCGGTCTGTGCTCGGCCAGTGCCTGGGCGAACAGCTCGATATCAGGCCCGGATGGCGTGTAGGGCACGCTGACGACCTTGGCGCGGTGGGCGCGCAGCAGCGCGTGGAAATTGAAATAGCAGGGGTCGTCGACCAGCACGGTATCGCCGGGTTCGATCAGGAAGCGGCACAGAAGATCGATGGCCTGCGTGCCCGATTCGGTCAGCATGATCTGTTCGGGCGAGACCTCGATGCCGTGGCCAGCCATGCGCCGCGCGAGCAATTGCCTGAGCGGCGGCAGGCCGAGCGGCGTGCCGTAATCGGCGAGGTCGACATCGTCGGCGCGCGCCACGGTGCGCAGCGCCCGGCGCAAGGCCGCCTGCGGCATCCATGAGGCCGGCATCCAGCCGCAGCCGGGTTTCAGCATCTCGTCGCCGGCTTCCAGCGACTGGCGCGAAACCCAAAGCGGATCGACAGCGCGGTCGAGCCGAGGGCCGATCTCGGCCAGCGATAGCGGCGCCAGCGATCCGGCGGCATAGAAACCCGAGCCCGGCCGCGAGCGGATCGCGCCTTCGGCAGCAAGCCGCTCATAGGCTTCGACGACGGTGGATTTGGACACCTGCATGGCCTTGGCGAAGGCGCGGATCGAAGGCAGCCGCGCGCCCGGCGTCAGGCTGCGCGCGGCAATCCGCTGGCGGATGGTCGCCATGACAGTTTCGACCAGAGTGGCCGCGGCAACAGTGCGTGCGGTGTCGACTTCCAGAACGAGACCAGTCATCTGTATTGCTCAATCAGCCATTACAGTTTGATGGAATTGTACTGCATTGTCTCTGGCTGCACCATAGGCACGTGCCCGATAGAGGGCGAAAGCAATGGAGCCTGGAATGGACAAGACCGCGAGCGGCTGGCTGAACGGATTCGTCGGCGTGCTGATCTTCTCAGGCTCGCTGCCGGCAACGCGGGTGGCCGTGGCCGATTTCGATCCGATATTCCTGACCTCGGCCCGCGCCGCGATTGCCGGAGTTCTCGGTCTCGCCATGCTGATGCTTTTTCGGCAGAAGCGCCCGGAGCGCAGCGATTTTCTGTCGCTGGTCATCGTGGCGCTTGGCGTGGTTGTCGGCTTTCCCTTGCTGACAGCGCTGGCGCTCAAGCACGTCACCTCCGCCCACTCCATCATCTTCGTCGGCCTGCTGCCGCTGGCCACCGCGATCTTCGGCGTGCTGCGCGGTGGCGAGCGTCCGCGCCCGGCCTTCTGGCTGTTCTCCTGCATCGGCAGCGCGCTTGTCGGCGGTTTTGCCTTCTCCCAAGGCGTAACAGCATCACCGATCGGCGACGGCTTGATGCTGGCTGCCATCATCGTCTGCGGGCTGGGCTATGCCGAGGGGGCGGCATTGTCGCGCAGGCTGGGCGGCTGGCAGGTGATCTGCTGGGCGCTGGCGATCTCGCTGCCGATCATGCTGGTGCTGACCTTTGCGACGCTGCCGTCGTCCTTCGCCGGCGTCGGCTCCGGCGCCTGGGCGGGTCTCGCCTATGTCTCGCTGTTCAGCATGCTGATCGGCTTCGTGTTCTGGTACCGCGGCCTCGCCCAAGGCGGCATCGCTGCCGTCGGGCAGTTGCAGCTACTGCAGCCCTTTTTCGGCCTGGCGCTGGCAGCGACGCTGCTGCACGAACAGGTCAGCCCGCTGATGATTGTCGTCACGCTCGGCGTGGTGGCCTGCGTGTTCGGGGCGAAGAAATTTGCGCGCTAGGAGTTTGGTGGTGGAGGGCGACTCCGCCCTAGAACTTCGTCACCACCCCAATGCCAATCCCCTCGAACCCGCCCATCGCCATCAGCGCCGCAGGCGCCTCATCAAGGCTGATCTTCTTGCCGACCAGCAGTTCGGGCTTGAGCTTGCCGGTGCGGATCATCTCCATCATGGCGGGGTAGCGGTAGGCCTGCATGCCGTGGCTGCCGAGGATTTCGAGCTCGAAGGCGATCACCTTGTCCATCGGCACTTGCGGGCGGGCATGTTCGCCCAGCATCAGGCCGACCTGCACGTGGCGGCCGCGCCGGCGCAGATTGGCAATCGAGTTGAAGGATGTCGTGGGGTGGCCGAGCGCGTCCATCGACATATGCGCGCCGCCATTGGTGATCTGCTTGACCGCCTTGACCACGTTCGGCGTGGTCGCGGCGTTGATGGTCGCCACGGCGCCGATCTTTTTGGCGAAGTCCAGTTTCTCGTCGGTGAGGTCGATGGCGATGACATTGGCGCCCATGGAACTGGCGATCATGATCGCCGACAGGCCGACGCCGCCGCAGCCATGCACCGCCACCCATTCCCCCGGCGTCACCCGGCCCTGGTCGACAATGGCGCGAAACGAGGTGACGAAGCGGCAGCCGAGGCTGGCGGCGGTGGCGAACTCCATCTCCTCGGGCAGGCGTACGAGATTGGTGTCGGCATGCTCGATGGCGACATATTCGGCAAACGATCCCCAGGCGGTGAAACCCGGCTGCGTCTGGTGCTCGCAGACCTGATGATTGCCCGAATTGCATTCGAAACAGCGGCCGCAGCCGACGCAGAACGGCACGGTGACGCGCTCGCCGGCCTTCCAGCGGGTCACCTGCTTGCCGACGGCGACGACGATGCCGGCCAGTTCATGGCCCGGCACATGCGGCAGTGTGATGCCATCGTCATGGCCCATCCAGCCATGCCAGTCGCTGCGGCAGAGCCCGGTCGCCTCGACCTTGATGACGACGCCGTCGGCGGCCGGTTTAGGATCCGGCACGGTCTGGATTCTCGGCGCTTCGCCGAATTTTTCGAAGACGACGGCTTTCATCGGCAACTCTCCGTGCTCTGCTCCGGCATTGTGAGCCTATTCGGCATCTATCTGATTCTCCGGCGCTGCCTTCTGAAAGGCCGGCAGCGCCATGCAGGCGGCGTGGATGCGCGAGATCTCGGGGTAGGGTGTCAGGTCGACTCCGAAGCGGGCGTTGCTGGCGATCTGGGCGACCAGGCAGATGTCGGCGAGGCCCGGTGCGTCGCCATGGCAAAATGTGCCGGTCTCATCCGATGAAGCCAGAATCTTTTCAAGCGGCTGGAACCCTTCGTTCACCCAGTGGCGAAACCAGTGGATGACATCCTGGTCGCCGGCGCCGAACAAAGTGCGCAGCGAGGTCAGCACGCGCAGATTGTTCACCGGGTGGATGTCGCAGGCGATCATCTGCGCCAGCATTCGCACGCGCGCCCGGCCGAGCGCATTCTTCGGCAGCAGCGGCGGTTCGGGATGGGTCTCGTCGAGATATTCGATGATCGCCAGCGACTGCGTCAAAAGCGTGCCGTCGCCCAGGATCAGCGCCGGCACCAGCCCCTGCGGATTGACCGCTAGGTAAGCCGGCTCCAGATGGTCGCCATGACGCAGATGATGCGGCACGTAATCGTAGGTCAGGCCCTTCATCTCGAGCGCAATGCGTGCGCGATAGGAGGTGGAGGAGCGGTAGTAGTTATGGAGGACCAGATCGCTCATCGGATCACGGCTTGCCCATCGAATCTTGGCCGATGGTGATCTCGATGGTGCCGATGCCGTCGACACCGCCGGTCATCGTCTGACCCGGCGCTACCGCGCCGACGCCGGCCGGCGTGCCGGTGAAGATCAGGTCGCCCGGTTGTAGTGCAACCGCACTGCTGCAGATCGAAACGATATCGGCAATCGGCCAGATCAGTTCGGCGAGGTCCCCATCCTGCTTCACCGCGCCGTCGACGGCGAGCCAGATGCGGCCCTTTTGCAGGTGGCCGGATTTGGCGGCTGATACCAACGGGCCGCAGGGCGCCGAGCGGTCGAAGGCCTTCGACCAGTCCCACGGCCGGGCTGCTTTCTTGGCCTCGTCCTGCAGGTCGCGGCGGGTGAGGTCGATACCGACGCCGTAGCCCCAGACATGGTCGAGCGCCTGCGCGCGAGGAATGCGGAAGCCGGCCTTGCCGATCGCAGCGACCAGCTCGATCTCATGGTGCAGGTTTTTGGTCAAAGGCGGGTAGGGGACCGTGGTGCCGGAATCGACCACTGCATCGGCCGGCTTGGTGAAGAAGAAGGGCGGGTCGCGCTCGTCATTGCCGAGTTCGCGGGCATGCGCGGCGTAGTTGCGGCCGACGCAGAAGATGCGGCGCACCGGAAAACGCTCGGCAGAGCCGGCGACGGCCACCGACGGGGTTGCGGGCAGGGGAAGGACGAAGTCTGTCATGCGCGGGTCTCTGCTTCAACTGAGGGCACATTTGACCGATTTGGACCGCCGGGCAAGGCATCAGCGCTGGCAAAAGCGTCGGCTGCGCTCCGTGGACCAAGATGGCGATAGACTATTTGCCAATAAGCTGCCCATACCAGCGGGAGTATCCTGCCCAGGGAGGACTGAAACGAACACCATGACCGCAGTCAACGATCGCGCCCGGTTTCTGATCATCGACGACCATCCGCTGTTTCGCGAGGCGCTGCACAGCGCCGTGCAGATGGCGTACCCGGAAGTCGACACGGTGGAGGCGCGCTCGATCGCCGAAGCGCTCGATCTCTTGGGTGGGATAAAACCGTTCGATCTGGCGCTGCTCGATCTCAACATGCCCGACGTTCATGGCTTCGACGGCTTGCTGCAGCTCAGGACCCGCCATCCGCGACTGCCGGTGGTTGTCGTCTCGGGCTATGAGGAGCCGAAGATCATTTCAGAGGCACTGTCCTATGGTGCGGCCGGCTTCATCCCGAAGTCAGCGCGCAAAAGCGATCTCGCCGCCGCCATCCGCTCAGTGATGGAGGGCGCGATCTATGTGCCGGAGACCTATGAGGGACAGCCACCCGACGCCGACAGCGCCGACCGCGCCGACATGGTGCAGCGGCTGGCGAAACTGACGCCGCAGCAGCTGCGCGTGCTGCAGATGCTGCGCCAGGGCCTGCTCAACAAACAGATCGCCTACGAGCTGCAGGTCGGCGAGACCACGGTCAAGGCGCATGTCTCGGAGATCCTGCGCAAGCTCAACGTCTACAGCCGCACGCAAGCGGTGATTGAGGTGTCGAAGCTGGACAATGCGGAGCTGTTTCGCGATCAGGCCGGGTTTTGATCTTTACCCTCCCCCTTATGGGGAGGGTCGATCCGCGAAGCGGAGCGGGGTGGGGGAGCTTGGCGCTGCACCCCGCCCCGGGGCGGGGGGCCGCCCCACACCCCCGCGGGGAGGGGTTGGGGGGGCAACCCGCACCATGCCCCGGCACCCCCGAATTGTGGCGGGGTTG